>NZ_JANPGM010000579.1:0-3118 GCF_031423935.1 Chamaesiphon sp. VAR_69_metabat_338 | reverse complement strand
GAGGGTGGGGTTTTTGAGCAAGTTTTCGAGGCGATTGCCGTGCGCCGTGCCGACTAATTGGACGCCGCGTTCGGCGATCGTGCGAGCGGCTAAAGCCTCTAGTTCCGTGCCGATTTCATCGATGACGAAGACTTCGGGCATGTGGTTTTCGACGGCTTCGATCATCACTTGATGCTGGAGTTCGGGGCGCGCGACTTGCATGCGTCTGGCTCTACCGATCGCCGAACGCGGCGTCCAATTAGTCGGCACGGCGCACGGCAATCGCCTCGAAAACTTGCTCAAAAACCCCACCCTCTCCGATCTGATCGGTGGCATTCAAGCCGTCACCCTCGGCGATGAAGAAGCACGACGACGGGCATCTCAAAAAACCGTCCTCGAACGCAAAGCACCGCCCACCTTTGAAATCGCCGTCGAAATGCACGAACGCCACCGCTGGGTCGTTCACGATAGCGTCGCTGAAATGGTCGATACCCTCTTGCGCGGTCGCCAGCCGACGACCCAAGTCCGCACGGTGAACGAAGCTGGCCAAGTCACGATCGCCAAAGAACTGCCCGAACCCAGTAAAAATGGCTTGATGCCCGCTCCCAATGTGCCCCAATCGAACGGTGGCTGGCGATCGAGCGGACGCATGTCACCCATGCCTGCTACGTTGGCAACTAACGCCTCTCAAGCCACTCTCGAAGCCGATTTAGGCTTTGCCCAACTCCTCGACCAAAACTGGGACAGCGATGAAGGGACGATGGCGACAGGAGTTAGTGTCGGTGCCAATGGCGAAGAGTTGCCCCTCCATGTCTACCCCTACGGAATCGGTCGCGATGAATTGGAGCAGGTGATCGAAGTCCTCAATCTCCCCGTGATTTTGACCAAAGACATGGGTAGTGCCGATGCGGTATTGGCACTACGGACGCACATCAAAAATCACTCCAAACTCCGCCAGATTAGCAAAGTGCGTCAAGTCCCGATCTATAGCGTCAAATCCGGCACAATTCCCCAAATCACCCGCACCCTGCGGCGCATGCTGCACATGGACGATCCGGGCATACCGGAAGAGGCGGATCTCCGGCTGTTTGCTCAAAATGGTAGCGACGATGAGATTGAAGCCCTCGAAGAAGCCCGACTAGCAGTCGAGCAAATTGTCGTCCCCAAAGGTCAACCAGTCGAACTCTTACCGCGATCGAATGCCGTGCGCAAGATGCAACATGAGTTGGTCGAACACTATCATCTCAAGTCTGCCAGCTTTGGCGAGGAACCCAATCGTCGCTTGCGGATTTTTCCCGCTTAGAGGATGTCTGAAAAGTCTAAATTAATCCCCCCAGCCTCCTTAAAAAGGGGGAGCAAGATTCAAAGCTTTAGGATCTGTAGGTTGGGTAGAGCAAAGCGAAACCCAACACACCCAAACACAGTTTCTTACATCAATTAGCCGACATTTATGTCGGATCAGATGCTCCCCTAAAGAATCGCGATCGAATCATGTCGTCAAAGTAAAAATTTAACGCGCTTGTAAAACTCGATCGACTCTCAGATCGAGTTTTATTGGTAAGAGCGTAAATACTAGAGTTGGGGGGCAAATAATTAATGTCAGTCGCTGCTTAATTGACAATTACCCTACTCTAAATTTCAGGGATTTTATGTGGAAACTACTGAGCGATCTTTTCTAACGTGCTGAGTACAATAGGAACTAATTTGTGATGGCTAAAGATGATGCGTTTTTTATCGATTTTACCGCTCTTGTCGATCGGCGGTTTAATAACAGTAGCTATTGCAACTCAGCCGCCACTTAAGGGTGCAAATCTTCAGTCTTCTTCGCCATTAGGATCGAAAAGTAACGCTAGTCAAACTCTTGCCAGCCAGGGATCGAAAAGTAACGCCAGTCAAACCCTTGTCAGCCAGAAATCGGCAACGGCACCCGATTTTTTAGTTTTGGGCGGTGGGGGCGCACCATCTTATAACGAAATTGCGATCGAAAAAAATGTGCTTTATTTTCAACGCACGCTGAAGACATTGGGGTTCGATCCCAGCCAAGCGACAATTTTATTTGCCAATGGTAACGATGGACGCGAAACTGTCCGCTATTTAGACGCAAATCGCGAAGAACGATTCAAAGCACCCAATATCCCCTATCTCCAAGCGGCGGCGACAGTTGACAATTTACAGCAATCGCTCCAGCAGATCGCCAGCACATCCGCATCAAATCGCCGCCCGCTGTTTTTTTACTTTACCGGGCACGGTTCCCACAACCGAGAAGATGAAGATAACAACACGATGATGCTGTGGGACGAGCAAAGCTTGAGCGTGCGGGAATTTGCGACATTTTTGGATCGGTTGCCGCCCACAAAGCCCGTCGTCACTGTGATGGTGCAATGTTATGCAGGCGCGTTTGCTAACTCGATCCTGTATAAAAATGGCGATCCGCAGGCTAAAATTGCCGAAGGACATCGCTGTGGTTTTTTTGCTACCACTAAGTCTTTACCGTCGGTGGGCTGTACTCCTGAAGTCAATGAAGCCGACTACCAGGACTATAGTTCGAGCTTTTTTGCTGGTTTGAGCGGCACCAATCGCATCGGGCAGCGCGTAGCCTCTGCTGACTATAACCAAGATGGGCGGGTATCATATCTTGAAGCCCATGCTTTTGCTAAAGTTGACGAACGAGCTGCCGATTTACCGATCTCCACCTCCGAATCCTGGCTGCAATCTCAGCTCTCAGAGGCAGCCACCGCGAAGCTACTCGATAAGCAGTCGCTCTCCAAATTGCTAGCTACTGCCCGCCCCGAACAACAGTTTGTCGTGCAATCTTTGGCTAAACAGCTTAATTTCGATCGAAGTAAAAGCTATATGGATAACTACGATCGAGTCGAGACATCTGTTACGGAAGACGAGCTAAAATCTACCTATCTAGCCCGACTGAAAATCGAGCTAATTAATATCGCGATCGAACAGCAGCTTCGGGCTAGTAAGAATCCCCAAAAAATTGCCATTTTCGATCGATTGTTAAATTGCGAATCGGGTTCTCTGGGCAAAAGTTAACATTTTAACATTTCGATCGATCTCAGAATTATCAACGACTAGAAGTCGTTGCTAGTGATGCAAAGTCCGCCTGCGCGGACTAATTTAATTTCTC
>NZ_JANPGM010000578.1:0-4381 GCF_031423935.1 Chamaesiphon sp. VAR_69_metabat_338 | reverse complement strand
GATTTGGCCTAACTGCAACTCATCTGCGGCTAAACTTTCCGTCGCTACTTCCACTTGCAATTTGTATTGCTTCGCCGTATCTTTAGCGCGATCGGCCAATTGTTCGTAACGATCGAGCTTTAATAAATCTGCTAAAATTTGCTTGCGATCGGTTGGCTTTTTGAGCATGAACTCATCAGCTTTCCCCTGGCGTAAATAAGCCGAATTGATAAATGTATCGTAATCGATTTTAAGATAGTCATCGATTAATGCTTGCGTCGATCGAATCCCTTTTTGTGTCAGCGTCCGAAACTGTCCGGCATTCGTCTGAATCTGAAATTCCAAGCCGCCATTGCCGTCCCGCTGGCGAGAGCGAATAATCCGACAAGTCTCGCCGTGCATCATAAAGGTGAAATCCACCCGCACATCCATCGCGCCATTACTAATCGCATCATCCTCACTTACCGCGCGACATTCGCCCCAAATCGCCCAGGTAATCCCTTCGAGCAGCGAAGACTTACCCGCGCCGTTGGCACCGCAAATACAAGCGGTATGCAGCCCTGTAAAATCTAAACTGGCTTCGCTATAGCTGAGAAAGTTTTTAAGAGATAGTTGCAGAGGTATCACGATCGATCGCTGGATAGAGTTCACCTAGACTCTATGATAGAGAGTTTTGGCACGCTTGTGGTATTTATGTGCTAGTTGAGGGGGGAGGGAGAGCGGCTTTGACTCTTTGGCTGCGTTGAGGTGTGTATTTAACACAGCGATTTGCGCACGCCTTTGTTCCCCGACGCAAAAAGCGGCGCAGTGTGGGCGGGTTTCCCGCCCATACAACTGCGACAAGACAGCAAATCAAGACAGAGGTACACTGAGGATTCACAGAGGAACACAGAGGTGGATTTTATAGCCTCGGTCTTGATGTTGGAGAGTAGATCGATCTCAGTTTGACTGCGGAATTCAATATCACCAGGTTGTAGATTGGCTTAAAAGTTATCTTGTGAGTGAGCGATAATGTCTAAGCAATTGTGGAAATTTGGCGGTTCAATCGGGATCTTATTGTTATTGGTAGCCGGTTGTAGCGATCGACAGTCACCGCAAACTGTGAGTACACCAGCTAATGCCAATGCTAATCCGGTGCCATTGGCGGCACCTAAAAATGTGTGGATGACTCAATTCGAGCAACTGAATGGTACCCCATATTTCCATGCACCGATTTATGTTGCCGAACAAGAAAATAAAAGCATTCTCAAGCAGATTAAATCTGCTAGCTCTAGCTATGAAGATCGCTCGGGTTGGGACGGAATCGATATTCGCAATTATATGTTTGTCCATCGCGATAACTTGTCTGGGAACAAACTGCTTGCCGATAATAGTTCGCGGATTTTAACACTAGAGCAAATTGGCGAACCGCTGCCGCCGAGCAAGTCAAATTCCGATCCAATGAGTCAACCGCACAAACTCAAAACGGTAAAAGCACTATGGTACGTGCGGACTGTCGCCGATACCAATGGCGATAAACAACTGAGCGAGTCAGACCGCAAACAAATCGGCATATCTGATGTTTCTGGTGCAAACTATACGAAAATTATCGAGGATATCGATAAAATTTTATTGAATTCGCGGATCGGACTCGATCGACGGTTAGTAATTTACACTTCAGGTAGCAAGAGGTTTGTGGCGAATATCGATCTCCTCAAACGGACAGCGACGACCAAGGAATTGCCAAAGTTAAGTTAATCGATCGCGCGTCACGCGGAAGCACCGTTTTTTGGAAATGGTGCGGTACACTATAGGGTGACAGGACGAGCACTAAGTGCGTGGGAGGAAGTTATTTTGGATGAGTTACGAGCGGCTTTAGAATTGGCTACCGAAGACGAACTACAGCAATTAACTAGGATTCTCTTTAGCCGTAAGTTCAATCCCCTAGACTACGTACGTACCCCAGACTTAGTGGAGATCCAAAGTCAGGAGCGGGATATTTGGATCGATTCGATCGAAGATCGGTTTCGCTTTTTGGCTGCCGATGGAATTACTGTCTTGCAGGGACGGACGCAGGCGGTGAGTTACCGTCAGACATTGGTGCAGGTGTGCAGATATCTGAAAATTCCCTACTCTAGTCAACTCAGTACCACCGACTTAGAAGCGGAAGTCTTTTTGCATCTGATGGGCAAAAGTTGGCACAAATTACCCTCCGGAGATCGCGACGCGCTGACGCTCAGAGTACAGAAATCTCTCGCTAATACCCGTTTCGACCAGCCTTTGCCCGCCCACATTCAGCACGATCCTATTAAACTGATTTTAAAAGGCAGTAGTGCGATCGCGGTCAGTTCGGTGCTCAAGCCATTAGTACTACACCAAATCGCGCGTCAATTTGCGTTTCACTTTGCCAGCTATGAAGTTGCCAAACAAACCCTGATTAGAGGTGGGTTGGCAGCTACCAGCCAATTGCAGAGCTATATCTCTCTATATATGGCCAAACGCGGAATGATGCTCTCAACAACCCAACAGGTGGCCGTACGCGGCGTGTTTACGATTTTAGGGCCAGCGATGTGGGGTTGGTTTTTTGCAGACCTCGGCTGGAGATCGATTTCAACCAATTACGGACGGATTATCCCCACGATTGTCGCTCTAGCGCAGATTCGCTTGACTCGATCGGATGATTGGGACTTGGCTTATTGTTAAATCGCGACCGCATCTAATATGATGGTGACGACATCCCATCTGCTGCGATCTAAAGCGGCTAGTACCTAGATTATGTCCACTGCGGCTGAAAAAACAAGTTGGCGATGGCAGTTGGATCGACTCCTACAGCAAGTGGGAGAATGGATTGAAGTAAAATTGCGCTCCGACGATCGCGATCTAAATCTCGATATCTTGCCACCTTGGTTGGGGCCATTACTCGTGCGCCTGATGTGGTTGATTTTGGCTGGGGTAGTTATCTGGATTGGCTATCAGATTATTTATCCCTATTGGCAACGCTGGATCGAACGCAACGCTCGATCGAAATTATTGCAAGATCGACCTCCAGAAAAAGTATATACAGTCGCAGAATTGCTGGCTCAGTCCCAACAATTTCAACAAGTCGGCGACTATACTCAGGCGAGTAGATGGCTGTATTTGGCTATGCTGCAACGCTTGAATGATGCAAATCTCATTCCCCATCAATCTAGTCGTACCGATCGCGAATATCTGCAATTATTACGCACCGTTCCAGTTGCGAACATGGGTGAAGTATTAGTTGCCATTCACGAACAATTGCATTTTGGCGATCGAACTATATCGAGTGCAGATTTCGATCGATGCCAGCAAGCTTATCGACAAATAGAGAGCCAGTTGATAATTGATAGTTAATAGTTGTAGGGTGTGTTGTCGCAGAGCGCGAGCGTACCAAAGAGTAGTAAATCTCTAGTTGTTCATGACAGATTTTCAGAAATTCTTAAAACAGTACTGGCGATTTGGATCGATCGCAGCAATCGCGATCGTCTTAGTAACTTTTATCAGTGCTACAAGTGGCGATGTTCGGCAGGCCGGATCGAGTTATAGCAATGCTGCTAATGGTTATAGCACTTGGTATCGAACGATGGTAGACCGGGGTGTCAAGATCCATCGCTGGCACAAATCCTTTCCCCAACTTACCAAAAATGCTGACTACCAATCGGCAACAACACTACTGCAAGTCAGTCCTCAATTAGATCGATTACAACTTACTAAGCTGCAACGATCGTGGGTTAGTCAAGGCAATACGCTTGTTATTTTAGGCGTGTCGGCACCAGCATGGGAAATTCCATTTCGGGCAGATTTAGAGAGTCCTCAAGGGACTATCCGAATTGAAACCACCCGCAGATTTAGAGCGGAAAGCATTAAAAAAGAATTACCACAAAGTACTTTTAAAGAATTAGTTGTGAGCGATCGATCTGGCAGTGCGATCGCCACCTTCAAGCTAGAGAAAGGGATGGTAATTATTGCTAGCACACCGCATTTAGCAGCTAATGCTTATCAAGATTTTCGGCCTAACTATGAATTATTGGCAGAACTCGTTACTCAAGATCGAGGACAAGTATTAGTCGATGAATATATTCACGGTTATATCGATCGCGATCGAAAAGCAGCAACTAGTAAAAGAAAAGGTAATACTGCATCTGAAGATCTCAAAACCGATGGCGATGCCTTGGGATATTTAGCAAACACGCCACTATCGATCGTTTTGCTCAATATTCTACTAGGAACGTTCGTCGTAATTTGGCAACAAAATCGCCGCTTTGGTAAAGTTATCATTCCCAAACTGCCAGAAATTGATAATAGCGAAGCCTATATCCAAGCCCTGAGCGGCGTGCTCCGTCAAGCCAATAGCAGTGAATTTGTGCTGCAAAATATCGGTAGAGCCGAGCAATTAGCTTGGCAG
>NZ_JANPGM010000577.1:0-4149 GCF_031423935.1 Chamaesiphon sp. VAR_69_metabat_338 | reverse complement strand
TCATCAAATTTGTGGTAGTCTCGATCGATATCTAAGGAGGCAATTTCTTGTTTGCGGTTCAATACTGCTACATCCAATAAATTCTTCAAGCCAGTCTGGTAGAAGCTATTGAGGTAGGCATATTTGAGCACATCCAAACTTTCTTTTCCATAGGGATCTAAGTGCCTTTGCAATACAATTTTATCTTGGGTTAGAGTACCCGTCTTATCGGTACAGAGAATATTCATCGAGCCAAAATCTTGAATTGCATCGATGTTTTTGACAATTACCTTTTTGTCAGACATTGCAATCGCCCCTTTCGCCAAATTTGCCGTCACAATCACAGGCAACATTTCGGGAGCCAATCCCACTGCCACGGACAAAGCGAAAGTGAACGCTTCTACCCAATTGTGTTTGACGATGCCGTTAATTAGAAATACGAGCGGAGCCATAACTAACATGAACCGCAATAGCAGCGTCGTCACACTATTCACAGCTTTATCAAAACTGGTGCGAACTCGATCGCCACCAAGGGTTTTCGCTAGTGATGCTAGATAAGTATGACTACCAGTTTCGGCGACCACAGCAGTGCCCGAACCACTAACTACGGTTGTACCCATAAAACAAAGATTGACCAGTTCTAGGGGGTTTTTCTCCTGCTTGTCGATGAGATCCACGTGTTTTTCGACGGGGAGAGATTCGCCTGTAAGGGTGGATTGCCCCAAAAATAAATCCTTGGCCACAATTAGTCGAATATCGGCAGGAATCATATCTCCAGCTGAGAGAAACACGATATCCCCAGGCACCAGTAACTTTACGGCGATTTCGGTTCCGGTGATGCCTTGTTGCTCTTTTGGTGTGGTAGCTTTAGTGTTATCCTGGCGACTTACTGTTGCGGTGATACTCACCATTGCCCGCAGCTTCTCAGCCGCTTTGTTCGACTGAAATTCTTGAGAAAAGCGCAGCAACCCACCAAAAATTACCATGATAGTAATGATGAGAGCGGCTGTCGGACTTCCGGTTAATAGTGAAACGATCGCCAGTACGATTAGTAACAGTGAGAGGGGATTTGTCACCGTTTTTAACAGTTGGATATACCACTTACTCGGCTTCTCGCGAGCGATTTCATTTAGCCCCGATTTTGCCAATCGTCGCTGGGCTTCGGTTCCAGTTAGCCCTACCAGTGAAGTGTCAAATAATTGTAGAACTCCAGCTACATCTTTTTGAGCGATATCGAGCAGGGCATTGGATGAATCGACAGAATTGGCATTCCGGCTGGAATTATTCATTGAGTAGTTTAATTTAGGCTTTTAAATTGTCGAGAATTCTAAACTTATTAAGTACTGCGATCGATCTTAGGTTAATACTGTGAGGATCTTGTGATGTCGCTATATATTGAAGTAGTGAATTGTGAACAATAAAGAGCGAAAATAATGGCTCAACTGATTTTGGTGCGGCACGGTCAGAGCCTTTGGAACGCCCTCAACAAGTTCACGGGATGGGTTGATGTCCCCCTAAGCGAACGCGGTCGTGCTGAAGCGACAATTGCTTCCTGTCGGCTCAGTGGTTATCGGGTGAATGTCTGTTTTACCAGTAAATTAATTCGGGCAATCGAAACAGCAACGATTTGTCTGACCGAAAATGATGATATCTGCGGTGGCAAAGTTCCGATTATTAAACACGAACGACCCGATCCAGATTGGCACGGCTGGGACAACTACGATGGTAATCGGGATGAAGAACTACCTATTTTTACGAATGCTGCCCTCGATGAGCGGTTTTATGGTGAGTTGCAGGGTTTAAATAAAGCGGATACTGCTGCTAAATACGGCAACGAACAGGTGCAAAAGTGGCGCAGATCTTACAGTGTCCGACCACCTGGGGGCGAGAGTTTGGAGGATACCCAACAGCGGGTGGTTGCCTATTTTAACAGCCGGATTCTGCCCCATTTGCTAGCAGGTGATAACGTCTTAATTGCGGCACATGGTAACTCGTTGCGATCGATTATCATGATGCTTGACGGGTTGAGTCCAGATGAAGTGACAGCACTAGAACTAGCAACGGGTGTACCGATCGTGTACGATCTGAATGCTGCTGGAAAATCGATCGGCAAAAATATTCTCAACTCTAATTGAATATTTCAACTATGAATTACCGAAACTATATTACGATCGAACAGAATAAACGCGGTGGCAAGCCTTGTGTACGCGGCTTACGAATTACGGTTTATGAAGTACTTGAATATTTGGCTTCCGAGATGACCGAAGCAGAAATTCTCGACGATTTTCCCGATCTAACAAAAGAAGATTTAAAAGCCTGCATTGCTTATGCTGCTGACCGTGAGCGTCGGTTCATGACCGCTCCATTATCTGCATGAAATTACTTTTCGATGAAAATTTGTCCCCCAAGCTGCCAAACCGCTTGAGCGATCTTTTCCCAAATTCACTTCACGTTCGAGATGTGGGCATGAAAGCAACGAGCGACCCAATCGTTTGGGATTATGCAAAAGACAATAATTTGATGATTGTCTCGAAAGATGCTGACATGCACGACCTAAGCTTAGTCTTTGGAAATCCACCGAAAGTTATTTGGCTTCGTCTTGGAAACTGTTCGACATTGCAAGTTGAAAATTTGCTGCGTCAGGATTTTAATGCGATAGAATTATTTTATGAAGATCGGAATTTATCGCTGCTTGCTTTATCATAATGCGATATCGAAACGCTGCCTTGGCAGGTAGAATCTGAATTGATTCGATTTCCTGCTCTCGACTCCGATCTTCTGAGAAATAAGATCGAACAATTTATCGATCGTTGTGAAAGTACATTAGAAAGGAAGCAATAATGGAGCTAAATGAGCGGCATCGATCGTAAAATCTTCCTCGATGCTAGACATCTTGCTAAACATCTGCCAGATACAGGGCAAAGTAATCGGCTACTGAGGCGGGGGAGAGCTGCCCACGTATTTAACGATGAAGCTACTCTCTTGCGGGTGGCTCAAGTTATCATAGAGGGAGGAATCTATACGGGGTTTGCCAGAGGCTACGATCGTTATGGGTTATTATTTACAGAGGCAATCGGCGTTCGGCTTAGTCCTGAAGGTTCGACTCTCCCTTTATTTTATGGTGAGGTAAAAATTGATGCAGATAACCAATACCATCCCGTCCCCCGAACTCGACCCAGTGAAGAATAACTGGAGCTTTCTCGAAGTGTGGATCGATCCAATGCAGTCACCACCCTATGTTTTGCTGTTGTTGGGGGATAAATCAGGTAGTTGCCATATTCTCGACCCTGCGGCGCAGTACAAATCGATTAACCGTTGTGATACTTACGATGAGGCGCAGCTTTGGTTACTAGAAGATGAGTACGAGCCAATGGAAGGAAGAATATCAGATGCTGAGATTAATTTGGGCAGATCGTAAATTTAGATTCGATCGAATCTGATTTGATTCGATTTCCTGCTTTAGACCCCGATCTTCTGAGAAATAAGATCGAACAATTTATCGATCGTTGTGAAAGTACATCAGACAGGGATAAGTAATGGAACTAAATGAATTGCCAGGATCGGAGTTGATTTTACCTGGGCTGGAAGATCTTTACCACGGTAGAAATAATACGATCGGATCGCTATTAATCTCGATCGCGTCTATTCGCTTAACTGAAGCGGGTTTGGATATTCCGCACGTACCTCTAATATCAGAGCCAGAACTGGCATTATATAACTATCTTCAGATCGATCGCGATGATGCTTATTCTTACTACAATGCTTTGTTAAATAGTCTTAACAGCTTTTGTACTGCACTTGAACTGAAGTCTAAATATCAATAAATTATGAGTATCGAATCTGAGTCGTCACTATTTTAGTTCCAGATAATATCCCAATTTTCAGGGAATAGGCAGAAAGTTTCCATATAATAAGTAGTTGGGCTGTATATTGAAGGTGAATTAGACCAAGTTAATAAAGTCTAGCCACTATGTGTTGCAGAGTAAGTAAGGAGCAAGCAAGCATGATCCGCAAAAGCATCGCAACAAATATTGCTAGTAAACTTTGGGCACAGTGTGGTGGATTCTGTCAAAATCCAAATTGTAATAAATACCTTTTCTATACAGTCGAGAATGATGTAGTTAGCCTTGCGAATGTATCTCACATTATCGGTCACGGTAAGAATGGTCC
>NZ_JANPGM010000576.1:0-4343 GCF_031423935.1 Chamaesiphon sp. VAR_69_metabat_338 | reverse complement strand
AATCAACGTCCCGATGCGGCGGGTCATAAGTGGTTTGCCACGGGTACTTCGATGGTACTGCATCCGCGAAATCCTTACATTCCCACCGTCCATCTCAACTATCGTTACTTTGAAGCTGGCCCCGTGTGGTGGTTTGGCGGTGGTTTGGATCTGACACCTTACTATCCGTTTGCTGAAGATGCCAGCCATCTCCACAATACGCTCAAAACGGCTTGCGATCGGCATAGTCCCGACTTGTATCCCACCTTTAAATTATGGTGCGATGAGTATTTTTATCTCAAGCATCGCAATGAAACTCGCGGTGTCGGGGGCATTTTCTTCGATTATCAGGACGGACAAGGCGCATTGTATCGCGGCACCGATCCCCAAGGGCCAGCCGCAAAACATAGCGACTCGATCGGCATTCCCACACCCCGCACCTGGGAAGAGTTATTTGCGATCTCCCAAGACTGTGCTAATAGCTTTTTACCAGCATACGTGCCGATCGTCGAACGCCGCCGCAATATGGAGTATGGCGATCGACAACGTAATTTTCAACTTTATCGGCGCGGTCGCTACGTCGAGTTTAATTTAGTTTACGATCGGGGCACGATCTTTGGGCTGCAAACCAACGGTCGCACCGAATCGATCCTAATGTCTTTACCACCCCTGGTGCGGTGGGAATACGGCTATCAACCCGAACCAGGTTCCCCCGAAGCCCAACTCTATGAAACCTTCCTCAAGCCTCAAGACTGGGCAAATTGGCAAGGCTAACAATTCATAGACACTAGTAAAAGCAGAGATCTGAGGGTACCCTGGGTCTAGTGTTATTACTGGTAGAAGATCGCGGGATTCGATCGATAAAAATCGGTAGATCGTTAAATCTCCAGCAATCCATAACGTTTCTGGAGCGCGAGCAGTTGGGTGCGGGCTTCAGCCGCATTGTCGGCTAAATCGGCAAATTCAATCAGGCGCAGCAGTTCTTTTTTGAGTAAATTGCGTTCCATTGCCAATGTCTGCCGATTCTCGTTCCGAGAGGCTCCGCCAACGAGTTCGGGTGGCAAAACGACCATATCGTAGAGGATGGCGCGATCTTTCCCGAGATCTGGTCGGAGAATCCGACCGCGACGTTGGATAAATTGACGCGGATTGGTGCTACTAGCCAGAATGACGGCTTGTTTGATGGCGGGGATATCGATCCCTTCATCCAAACAGCGGATGGCTACCAAACCTTGCAGTACCCCAGATTCAAATTGCTGGCGCAGTTGCTCTCGATCTGGCAACGAGGTGCTGGCGGTATAGGTATTCACGCGATAGCCTAGCTCGGTACCCAGTAAATGGGTGACGGCGGTGAGCTGTCGGGTGCTATCGCTGCTGCCATCGCCACAGTAAAACAGGGTATGGCTGGTGTCGAGGCGATCCTGCATCAGCGTTCTCAACGCTGTCAGCTTATTGGCGGCGGCACCGACGAGCCGAGCGCGTTGCATTAGTAAGGGGGTCAGATCGGGGGTGTCGAATCGATCGCGATCTTGGCCGTTGTAGAGGAGTTTGCGCGAGATCGCACGGGTAAGCTGGAGATAACGATCGCTCTCTGCTGGAGTGAGTTCGACGAGGATGGGATAGTATAAATAATGCACGAGCGCACCACAATCGATCGCGTCTTTGAGGGTAAATTCGGGCTGTAAGATGTCCCCAAAGTAATCGAGGATATTCTGGGTACCGATCTCGTCATAGTGGCGTTCGGGGGTGGCTGACAGGGCAAGACGCAAGCCGACATTCCGGGGGAGACTCGATTCGCGCTTTTTGGCACCGAGATTGTGTACCTCATCGCCGATAATTAAGGTACGATCGGGTAAGTATTTGAGCTGGGATTGGAATCCGGCGGTAATTAGGGTTTCGTTGGTGGTAACGATCGTCAGAAACTGTTGTTGTCCGGTATGAATTCTCGCTAGTTGATAGGAGAAATTGCTTTGCCATTTGTGGATGCTTTCACAGGCGAGAATCGGCTGAAGATGGAACTTTTCGCACTCTCGTCCCCATTGATTGACGAGATGCCGAAACGGACAGATAATAATCAGAACTTGCAGTCCGATTTGTTGATGAAGTTGGTGCGCGATCGCGAGGGCAGTGATTGTTTTGCCGCTACCAGTTGCCATTTTGAGGGTACCGCGACCTTGATTTTTAAACCAGTTGGTAATGGCTTGCTGTTGGTACGATCGCAGTTGTAATCCTGCTGGCAATTGCGGACATCCCGGCGGTACTGGCTCGACTTGATAGCGCATCCGTGCCTCGGCAACGGCTACCAATCGATTGATGCTTGTCAATCCCGCTCCGACCTGGAGCTTGGAAATTTTCGCTACTCGATAGATATTTTTTGAGTCGATCGACACCATCAGTCACAGAACGATGTGCCTTTTGATACTATCACAGCGTGACTTAGATCGGCAGCTTGCCATCGTCCGATTCTCCGAGGGAGAGGCTACGCCAACGATCGACTGCCCGCGCTGGTACGGCTAGTTTGGATTGAATTGCCTCACATGCCAAACCGATCCCATCCTCGGAGCTGACGATGCGACCGATTTCTTCGGCTCTAGTTGTATAGCTAGGATCTGTTAGCAATGCGCTCAATGCTTTGACAGCGCGATCGACAGTGTAGTTCTCGCGCGAAATCGTGACAGATGTACCCAGTCGTTCGGCGCGAGCGGCATTATCCGGTTGGTCGTGGCTGTAAGGCATAATTAGCGTCGGACGACCCGATCGCAACGCCTGAGCCGTGGTACCAATGCCGCCTTGATGGACGATTGCTGCCGCACGCGGGAAGATCTGGGAATATGGGGCATAATCGATCGCGATTAGCTCTGGTGGCAGTTCTAGTGGGGGATTGTTGCCAATGAGCAACACCGCACGGCGATTTAACCGGATGGCGGCTTCGATACTCACTTGAAAAAATCGACCGGGAGCGACGACTGCCGCCGAACCGAGTGTAAAGACGATCGGTGGCGATCCTGCTGCTAAAAACTGCTCTAGCTCGTCCGAGAGCGATCGCACGTTCCCACCATCATAGACCGGAAACCCCGTTTGCACGGTATGGGGCGGCCAATCGGGTTGTGGCGCGCCGACAACAGCAGAAAATAGTGCCAAAACCAGTTCTGGTGAATACTTCGCATCGATAATCGGATTGCCTTGCAGCGGAGCTAGCCCCAATTCTTGACGAAGTTGGCGGACTGGATCGCCCCAGTTGCGAGTCACGATCTTGGCAGCATCCCGAATCAGGCGATTTACCTTCGGCCCCATCCAGCGGAATTTGGCGACAAATGGATATGGCGGCAACACAAACGGATTGTAAGCTGAAAAGAACGAGCCAGGAGCCAAGATGCCTGTCGCCCAGTCGAGTTTGAGCATTTCCGCCACTAGCGGCGCAGCAAAGACGACCTCATGTGCCACGATAAAATCTACATCCTTTGCCGCTGCTAGCAAATGATGGTAATTGTCGCGTAAGTTTACCATCAAATAATCTTTGAAGACGCGCTCCGTGCCGTTTTGGCGATCCATCATCATGGCTACCATTTCCGGATCTGCAACATTCATCAAATCTTCACCCAGCGGCTGAAACTCAAACCCCACGGCTTCGATCGCCGCTTGATAATCTTTAATCGTCACAAATACGATCTCGTGACCTCGATCGCGTAAGCCCAACCCCAGCGCGATATAAGGATGGAGATCTCCCAGCGAACCCAGGGTCGTTACCAAAATTCGACTCATGACGATTTATCTACTCAAAAAATATCTACCTTTCTCTTATCTTAACGAAGGCAAAAGGCCGCTGCTCGTGCCCGTTGGGACTGACGCGTGCAGACTTCCGGATCGATCTACCTAAAATGGTCGTCCTGCTTTGCTTGTCAATGTTGGATAATAAATCTTAATGGCCGATCGGCGATCGCGTCGAGAGAGGTAGGCTCGTTACCACCAGTTGCCATTCCTCGCTCGGCTCGCTCCTTGCCAGACAGAGACTACTCACGATTTTGCTCGGAACATCACGGCAACAGCAAGCTTGACTTAAAACAGGAGTAAATCATGACCCAACTCGATCGACAATCTGCTGGTGAAATCGATCTCCCGCTGACTCCCATCACCGTACCAAAACGCACTGGTCGCAGTCGGTGGGCGTGGTTGAACAATTTCTTGTATCTGTTTCCGACAGTAGGATTGGGGACGATCGGGTTGTGCATCGCTTTGGCCGTGCTAAATCCGGTGGCCATGCCCGATCCGGCAGATCCATTTGCGACACCCGAACATTTGCTGCCGGAGTGGTATCTGCTCCCGGTATATCAGCTCGTGCGGCTGATTCCCTACAAGATCGTGGG
>NZ_JANPGM010000575.1:0-3873 GCF_031423935.1 Chamaesiphon sp. VAR_69_metabat_338 | reverse complement strand
GTGCTAAGAGGTGCGATCGGCACAATTACCACAGGTGCAACTGGTGCGATCTGCAGTGCTGGTGCGGGTTTTGTACCGACTGGTGCATGGCTTGGCTCTGTGGCAGTCGGTGTGGGGAGCGGCACGATGGCGATCGGTTGTGGTGGGGCGACGGGAATGGGACTAGGTGTAATTACAGGCGTTGGTATTGGTATTGGCGTTGGGTTAGCCGCAATTGTTGGCTGTTGTTCGCTCGTTGGCGTTGGGCTATTAGTCACTATTGGCTTTTGCCCGATCGATGGTGCTAGACTAGGAACCGCCACAGGCGCTGTTGGTATTGGTGTTGGGCTAGGCAGGGGTTTCGCTGGTAGTGGCATCGCGATCGGATTAGGGACGATCGGTACGGGAATTTTTACCGGAGCTGTGGCTGTTGAAGGGATAGAAGCACTCTCTGGATTAATTGAGGGCGGAACTGTTGGCACCAAGATCGGCTTGCTGGCTATAGCACTGGGATCTACCAGCGTCCGCGCCAACTCGGGGTTGAGTTCGCCGCTAATTAATTGCGCTAGAGCATCTTTAGCTTGCGGGTCGTAAGTGACGATGCGTAAATTATCGTTATAAACATTGGGGATTGGATTACCGCGAGCGTCAAGTAATTCTAATCTGACCCAATTTTTACCTGGTTTAAACCCTTGGAGGTAGACAGGTGCCCAGCGATCGAGGATGAATTGTTGGTCGTTGACAGTCGCCCGAATCCGCCAAGCTGCACTTTCTCGCGCGTTCGTAGGATCTGGCACATTAGTCAGGTAATAGTCCAACAAAATCGGTTCGGCACCGTAAGTACCAGCCGGACGGCTGTAAGTGAGTAGCGGCTGATGAGGATTGGGATTATTGGTGGCTGTTTTGGTCAATACATGAAATGTGACCAAATCGAAGGCACCATCATTCTTAAAGCTTTCATGCCACGGACGAGCTGCGAAGACTCGCAACGTATGGGTTCCAGCCGCTAAATTTTCAAACACCAAGGGTCGATCGAGATCCGCGACGCCCCGAACGGTTTCATCATCGAGAATAACGTGTAAATGATTGCCCAGTCCGAGTTCAGGATGTTTGAACAAAGTCAAGTCGGTAACTTTGAATTTGACCGTGACTCGATCGTCTGTCAAGACCTCATCGGGCGTAGGACTGACAATCTGCACTTGGGGCTGCAATTTTGCCAAGCTCGGTGCTAGCTGCAAAATACTGGCTGGCGTATTTACTTCAGCTAATGGCCCATCCAGGTTATTAGTCAATGTCAACTCAGCTACGCTAGAAGCTGTGGGCGGAGCGGCGATCGAGCGCGAGCTTTGATTCAGTTGTGCTGGCACATCGCAACTAGTTATCCCGATCGCTAGTGCTAGGGCTAAATACCACCCGATCGATCGAGAACATAAGCTCCACTTCAGATTCGCTCTTAACACCCGCACCTCTGGTTTGACAAGTTACTTGTTTGCATTGCTCATTTTACTAGTGTTGGCGAGTTTTTCAACGCGGTGCTGCTGAGTCGCTCGGCGGTTTGGTAGTATTATCGATGTCCACTTGCAGCTGGTGACGATCGATTATTACTTGTTGTAAATAATATTCGACCGATCGACTAATGCCGCCCAAAAATTTTCAGTTGCAATCTCATTGCGGACAGATCGGTAGCAAGTTATCCCAAAGACACGCAAATGTTTGCAAATGTAGATTCTGCGATTTAAGGGCGATCGATCGCAAAATTCTCGATCTTGCATCAGCTCAACTCAGGCTTAATCGTGTGCTAGAGCAGATTACAGCAGATTATTAAGTTTGTTTAAAAAAAATGTATTCGGCTTGACTTTTACCCCAATTCTCATAAATTAAGATCGATATAAGCATCGTGGGGAGCGACTTTGAATTATTGTTAACGAATGGTGATTATCACTCGTTCATGAACCTATAATTCATCAACAGAGGTACTAATCGAGCGAACTTGTTTCGTTCGGGTAGGTACGGCTCGATGTTGGAAGTTCCCTTGGAAGCAAAGCGATCGAGCGCAGTTTTTGGCTCCGTTAAACTTAAAAAAACGGGCACTCACAGTTGGGTATCACCTCGTTCCTTGTCTAGAGAGGAGAATCCTCATGACAATTAGTCCGCCAGAGCGGGAAGCAAAAGTAAAGGTAATCGTTGACAAAGATCCAGTCCCTACTTCATTTGAGAAATGGGGTAAGCCTGGTCATTTCGATCGAGCCTTAGCGAAAGGACCAAAAACCACTACGTGGATTTGGAATCTTCATGCCAACGCACATGATTTCGACAGTCACACCAGTGACCTAGAAGACGTCTCTCGTAAGATTTTCAGTGCTCACTTCGGACATCTCGCCATCATCTTTATATGGTTGAGCGGGATGTATTTCCACGGTGCCCGTTTCTCCAATTATGAAGCGTGGCTAACTAACCCCACTGGCATTAAACCCAGTGCCCAGGTCGTCTGGTCGATCGTCGGTCAAGACATTCTCAATGCAGATGTCGGTGGCGGCTTTCGGGGGATTCAAATCACATCTGGTTTATTCCAGTTGTGGAGATCGTCTGGGTACACCAACTCCACCCAGCTTTATGCTACTGCGATTGGCGGCCTCGTCATGGCAGGCTTGATGCTGTTTGCTGGTTGGTTCCACTACCACAAACGCGCTCCCAAATTGGAGTGGTTCCAGAATGTAGAGTCGATGATGAACCACCATCTGGCTGGTTTACTGGGCTTAGGCTGTCTATCTTGGGCGGGCCACCAGATTCACGTCTCTCTTCCCATAAATAAATTACTGGATTCTGGTGTCGCACCTAAAGATATCCCCTTACCTCACGAGTTCTTAGATCCAAACAAGATGGCCGAACTGTATCCCAGTTTTGCCAAGGGTCTGACTCCGTTCTTTACCTTGAATTGGGCAGAATATGCCGACTTCTTGACCTTCAAAGGCGGTCTCAATCCTACTACTGGTGGTCTGTGGTTATCCGATACGGCTCACCATCATCTAGCATTGGCTGTGCTATTCATCGTTGCTGGTCACATGTACCGGACGAATTGGGGCATCGGCCATAGTATGAAAGAAATTTTAGAAAATCATAAAGGGCCATTTACTGGCGAAGGCCACAAAGGTCTATATGAAATTCTCACCACTTCTTGGCACGCACAGCTAGCCATTAACTTGGCAATGTTGGGATCGGTTAGCATCATCGTGGCACAACACATGTATGCAATGCCTCCGTACCCCTACTTGGCTACCGACTACGCTACTCAGCTATCGTTATTTACCCACCATATGTGGATTGGCGGTTTCTGTGTTGTCGGTGGTGCCGCTCACGCAGCCATCTTTATGGTTCGTGACTACGATCCAGCAATGAACCAAAACAACTTACTCGATCGGATGCTGCGTCACCGCGACGCGATTATTTCGCATCTGAACTGGGTCTGCTTGTTCTTAGGTTTCCACAGCTTCGGTCTGTACGTTCACAACGATACGATGCAAGCGTTGGGTCGTCCTCAAGATATGTTCTCCGATAAGGCAATCCAGTTGCAACCTGTATTTGCTCAGTGGATTCAAGGACTGCACACTGCTGCACCTGGAAACACTGCCCCAAATGCTCTGCAAACTGCTAGTCTGGCTTTCGGTGGCGATACTCTCGCTGTCGGTGGCAAAGTAGCAATGATGCCGATCGTGTTAGGTACGGCGGACTTTATGGTTCACCACATCCACGCTTTCACCATTCATGTCACCGTTCTTATCCTCCTTAAAGGTGTCTTGTTTGCCCGTAGCTCGCGGTTAATCCCCGATAAAGCTAATTTGGGCTTCCGCTTCCCTTGTGACGGCCCCGGTCGGGGTGGTACCTGCCAAGTTTCTG
>NZ_JANPGM010000574.1:0-8722 GCF_031423935.1 Chamaesiphon sp. VAR_69_metabat_338 | reverse complement strand
GACAATCGCCGATCGCCAACAGTTGGCAAAATCGACGAGCGCAGATAAATATTAGTCCCAATTGATTGTCGATCGGCTCCCCTGTGGCATAGAATCTAGGGATTGGTTGTAGTGGATTAATTGCCAATGACTCTGGGCCTTGGGTTTGATTCCCAGTTTACTGAATCCTGGTTACGCCAAAGTCTAGACCTGGGATTGGTAATTGCCCTCACCTTTCTAGTGTTATTGGCGGTCAGGGATCGTCGAACGCTATGGATGGTCAGAGGGCTAATTGTGTTAATGGTGGCTGCCGCTATCGGCGAACGGTGCCAACTTCGGCTCCTGAGCTTTGTCTTGGACAAATTAGTAGTGGGGGCAGCACTAGCGATGTCCGTGGTGTTTCAGTCAGAATTTCGCCGCTTTTTGGAGCAATTGGGGCGGGGAAATCTGCTGCCCTCGATTAGTTCGACCCGTCGGGTTAGCGATCTGGCAGATCGATCGACCGACCAAATTGTCGATGCTGTCAAAGAGTTGTCCCAACAGCGGATCGGTGCCTTGATGATCCTCGAAACCAGTGAGATGATGGACGAGCGAGATTTTGCCGTACCTGGGGTTAAATTAGATGCTAAGTTATCGAAGGAATTAATTCAAACCATCTTTCAAAATACAACTTTATTACATGACGGGGCGGTATTTATTCGGGGCGATCGCGTCGTGTCGGCGGGAGTCATCTTACCACTGTCCGATCGCGCGGCATCCAGACAGCTAGGAACGCGTCACCGTGCGGCAATGGGAATTACCGAACGCACGAACAATTGTTTGTGTATCGTCGTCTCGGAAGAGACGGGATCGATTTCTTTAGCGGAGGCTGGCATCCTCGATCGACCCCTGACTAGCAGTAAACTGAAGGAGCTATTAGAACTCCGGTTTGCCCCTCCGGGCGAACGCGAATCAGCGACACCGAGTTTACGGAGCTTGCGCCGCAAAGTTAGCGTCCGCTCTACCAAGCTATTTCGCCGCCTCTTTCAGTTGCCAGAAAACAAATGAGCTATGAATTCCCCACAACCCACAATTCATAATTCATCATTCTTAAATCCACAACTCCTCAGATGACTTCCAAAACGAACAGTCTCATCGAACTACCTGCCGATTTAGATTGCACTCAGTTACCACAGCATATTGCTGTAATTATGGATGGGAATGGTAGATGGGCAAAGCGGCGAGGATTTCCCCGGATGATGGGACACAAGCGCGGTGCGGATGCCCTCCGCGATTTGCTGCGCTGCTGCAAGGATTGGGGGATTGGGGCATTAACTGTCTATGCCTTTTCGACGGAAAATTGGGGTCGATCGATGGAGGAAGTCGATTTTCTGATGACCTTATTCGAGCATCTCTTTCAGTTGGAGCTGACGGAAATGGTTGCCGAAAAAGTGAAGTTAGAAGTAGTGGGCGACTTGGAAAATCTCACCCCTTCGCTATATGAGGCGATCGAGCGAGCCAAGACTGCCACCCAACACAATCAAGGCGTGCGTTTTACCGTAGCAATCAATTATGGTGGCAGACAAGAAATCGTCCGCGCTTGCCAGACGATCGCCACCCAAGTCCAGCAAGGCTTAATTAAAGCGATCGATATCGACGAAAAGCTGCTCTCGGAGCACTTAGATACCGCCCATTTACCCGATCCGGATCTGCTGATCCGGACTAGCGGCGAGATGCGGATTAGCAACTTTTTGTTGTGGCAATTGGCCTATGCCGAAATATATGTTACCGATACATTATGGCCAGATTTTGACAGACGCGCATTTCATCAAGCACTCCTGAATTATCAACAACGCCATCGACGGTTTGGGAAAGTCTAACTATGGAAGCATAATTCACCACGAATCTTATAATAGAATTATGTTTCCAGCCAAACTAGGCGATAGCACCTCTCATGCTAGGAAACACCATTAAAAATTACTTCAGACGATCGTGACGCAATCTAGAGAACCTGATGATTTTAGAACGGAAATGGATCGCCGATTTGGGCATTTGAATCGGCGCGTAGAAAGGTTAGAAGATACTCAGATCTCACCCCAGGAGTTCACTAGAGCATTCGAGAGAGTAAATGGAGATAAGAGAGAAATCGCCGAACGTAGAGTGGAGATGAACGATAAGATCGATCCTCTCAGCTCTGAGTTAAATAGCAAGATTGACACCATTTTGAGATATCTAACTGCGTCTGGTAACGATTAACCAACTCTAATCCGCTTTAGCCAACCAGATCGTTCGACAACCTTTATACCGATCGAGCACACTATAGTTTTTGAATGGTGAAAATAATCTAGTTTTCATGACTAAAAATTAACTCAAAGAGTGGGCTTCAATCGAGCGATATCTAAGTTATTACATTACCCACTGGAGATCGATCGTGATGCAACGCGATGAGTCTAAATCGAAACACGATCCGTTTCAGAAATTGCAATCGCGGTTGTCCGGTTTGTGGCAGAGTGTCGATGCGCAGATCGATAGCGATTGCGATATTTTGGTCGTACCCTCACTGAGTCTCGATCGCAACGAGCTGCTCAAAATTGAAGGCTGCATCCATTACGAAGAACGGCTGTTATTTTCGTTGATGCGGTTATCTAATCCCCGCACGCGGCTGATTTATGTCACGTCTGTGCCGCTGGTACCGATGGCGATCGATTATTATCTCCAACTTTTGCCAGGGATTCCCTTTGCCCACGCGCGAGAACGGTTGCTGCTAATATCAACTAACGATTATTCCCTGCAACCCCTGAGCCAGAAAATTCTCGATCGCCCGCGCTTACTCAATCGGATCGAGCAAGCATTACGCCCCAATCGATCGGTGATGATTTGTTATAACTCCACCGCGATCGAACGCGATTTGGCCTTAAAACTCGACGTGCCGCTATACGCACTCGATCCCGATTTACTCTATTGGGGTACCAAAGCTGGCAGTCGGCAGATATTTGCCGAATGTGGATTGCCCCATCCCGATGGCAGCGAGCTAGTATTTAACGATCGCGAGTTAGCGCAGGTAGCAGCTAATTTGTGGGAGCGGCAGCCGCAACTACTCCGGCTGGTAGTCAAGTTAAATGAAGGCTTTTCGGGGGAAGGCAATGCGATCCTCGATCTGCGCACCTTAGGCAATCCTAGCAGTTATGGCGATCGAGTCCAGACGATCGAGCGGGCGTTCGAGCATCTGAGCTTTCAGGGTGCCAATGAAACCTGGTCGAACTTCCGTGCCAAAATTCCCCATCTGGGCGCGATCGTCGAAGCTTTTGTCGAAGGCGACGGCAAGCAATCTCCCAGCGTTCAGGGCTGCATTACCCCCCTGGGTACGGTCGAAATTCTGTCTACCCACGACCAGATTTTGGGTGGCCCCGACGGTCAAATCTTTTTAGGCTGCCAGTTTCCAGCGGCAGCAGGCTATCGCCACCAACTCCAAGAGCTGGGCTTGGCAGTAGGCAAAAATCTGGCGGCTAAAGGGGCGATCGAGCGGTTTGGGGTCGATTTTATGGCCGTACCGAATGCTGATGGGAGCTGGGATTTAGAGGCGATCGAAATCAATCTCCGCAAAGGGGGCACCACTCACCCCTTTATGACGCTCAAATTTCTGACAAATGGTTGCTATCAACTAGAGGATGGCTTGTTTTACAGCCAACAAGGTAAACCGAAATATTATGTGGCTTCTGACAATCTCCATCAACCTCATTATCGGGGCTTATTGCCTAACGATTTGATGGATATTATCGCGCATCACCGCTTGCATTTTGATACTAGTACCGAAACCGGCACTGTGTTTCACATGATGGGTTCGTTGTCAGAATTTGGCAAAGTCGGGCTGACGAGTATCGGTAATTCTTTAGCAGAAGCTCGGGAAATATATGCCAAAGTCGAGCAAGTTTTGGAACTAGAAACTAGAGAGATTGAGAGTCAGCCGACACTACCGATCGCCTGGAACTATCGCTAATCTATTGTGTTTGATTTAGATCTAAGCTATTAGTTTGTTTGAAGATGGATGTGGCTCGACCTATTGAAAGGATGTCTGAAAAGTCTAGCTTGTTAAGCATAAACCTAAGAAATCCCCCCTAACCCCCTTAGAAAGGGGGGAACAGGATGACTCAAAGTCCCCCTTAAAAAGGGGGATTTAGGGGGATTTAGATCTACGATCGAAAACATAAAATCTTCTCGGACATCCTCTGACTCGATCGTCAAAGAAATTGAGATATTTACTATATAGCAGTCGCCAAGTTCGTTAGGACGTTTTTTAATTAGTCCGCTTACGCGGACTTCGCATTCCGTTCGCGGAGCGTCTGCATTCGCAGAGCGGCGATTTCAATCGCTGTGTCCTACCAGTCTTTGCTGTTGCCATAACTAAGAATTAGAATCTCTGCTCGAATTCTAAGACTGCGCGATTTTCGCCGAAGAGATTGGTCGAACCTCTGAGTAAAAACTGGTCGTTGATGCGATAGCGAATACTGTAGTAAGGCGACTCGCCATTCGTGAGAATTTTAAAGACAGAAGTAGATATTTTGGGAGTAATATTAGTACCAATTTCGGCAGCAATGCCAAAGGTAGAATTACTATTAGTATTTGCGTCTTTAGTAATGGTGGGAAATAGTCTAAAATCGCTCAGGCTTAACACATCGCCGATCCGATCTTGAAGACTATTGAGGAGATTAGAACTGGCGAGGCTGATGATTCCCAGTCCGATATCGCCGCCAGAGGTGAGGCGTTCGGCGAGGGCACCGCCGAGCAGGAGGACGATTTCGGGTTGGGTGCGAGCGGGGGTGCTGGTGAGTTCGAGTCGCTGGGTGATTTGGCTGGCGAGTCCGGCGACACGAGCTTCGACTTGAACGGTTTGGACGGAACCGAGGCTGGTAGTATAAAAATCGGCAGGTCGATCGATTTCACCATTGCTGGATGTCCGCGCGATCGAGTTACGCTGGGCGAAGATACTGGAGTTACTTTCGAGGGTTTTGGCGTAGAGGCGGAGATTGAGGACGGGATCGGTACCCAGTGTTGGGAAGAAGTCGGCAGTCTGGGGATCGCTAGTCAGTCGAAATTGAGTGGTGAAGAGGTTGACGGAACCTTTTTGGAGTTGGACTTGGCCGAAGGGGCGAGGATTATCGACGGTACCGTCGAGATCGATTTTGCCAGTGGCAATAAAGTTCAAAATCGGCGCGCGGGTAATTTGGAGGTTATCGCCAATGGTGAGATGGAGGTTACGCAGTCGCGCAGATTTAGTAATAGCCGGTGCCTCGGCGGCAACAATTACTGGAGCGATTGGGGCGGTACCTAAGCTCGCAGCCGCCGTACCGGCTGTTTCTGGTAAGAACACCTGCCCGTTACTGAGTTGGACATCGCCAGTCAGGATGGGATCGAGCGCGGTACCGAGGATCTTCAGTTTGCCATTGACATCGCCTTTGTACTTTTGGTTGAGATCGACGGCGATCCCATCCATTTGAAGGGTGAGTTGTCTGTCGGCGGGAATTGCAAATGAGTCGGAAATCGGAATCATGCCGGCGATCGCTACTCGACCGCGATTGAATTTTCCGGTCAATTTTTGGACGTCAACGCGATCGAAATCAAAGATAATTTCGCCATCGACATCTGTTAAGGGTTCGGGCAGGGCGACGCTTTTAATTCTGCCTTTGATAATATTGGCGGTGCCACTGGCTGTCAGGGTTTCAATTGCGCCTGAGGGTTTAATCTTGCCATCGATTTTGAGTGCGACTTTACCTTGACCGTCGATCCAGTGTAATTGTTGTTTGCTCAAGACATCGAGTACTTGTAAACCTTGATTTTGCAGGGCTAAATCGATTTTCACCCGATCGCTCGCTGAAGATTCGATCGCGAAAGGCAGTTGATAGGGGACACTACCAGTAATCTCAATCCGATCTTGTTGTTGGGAGACGAT
This sequence comes from Chamaesiphon sp. VAR_69_metabat_338, assembly GCF_031423935.1. NCBI lineage: Bacteria > Bacillati > Cyanobacteriota > Cyanophyceae > Gomontiellales > Chamaesiphonaceae > Chamaesiphon > Chamaesiphon sp. VAR_69_metabat_338. Next base: position 2,817 of record NZ_JANPGM010000574.1, on the reverse strand, counting down.
CGGACTATTGGCAAAGTTGGCACTACTACTAAAGTCCAGTCGGCCATCGTCATAATTAAAATTCCCTCTGACCTCCTGAAGCTTAATATCGTCGATCGTGCCGTTATTGAGGGAGATCTCGCCATTGGCGCGAGGATTGCCCAGATTACCGCCAATTTGAGCGGAGAGATTGACGCCACCTTTAACGGCGATCGGCAGCTCTACGAGGCTGGCGAGAGACTCTGCGGGGAAGTTTTGGATGTTGACTTTGGCATTTTGATTGTTGAGGCTGAAGTCGCCAGCAATGGCAATCTGACTATTATCGTTCGCGGAGCGTTCGCCTTGCGAAATCGTCAAATTTAGAGGTTCGAGATGGAGTTTGCCATTTCGCAAGTTGCCTTGAGCGCGGACGAGATCGAGCCGGTAGCGATCGAGTTGCCATTTGGAGCCAGCGAGGTTGAAATCGCTCGTGAGTCCGGTTTTGGCGTTACTAGCGAGTGCGATTTCGCCGCTAAAATTGCCCTGCAAGCTGCCCAGATCGGGGATTTGGCTGATATTTTGCTGGCGATCTGCTTCGTGATTCAACCAGCGGCGCAGTTCGGAGAGCCGCCGCAGCTCGTTATTGAGGGGCTGGGGGCGATTGGCGATCGGTTCGGTAGCGGTGCCTAGAGCGGCGGCTGTAGCATATTTGCGGCGATTGAATGGAATGAAGACGTCATTAGTGCTGAAAATTTGGAGTAGGTTGCGGACATCTTCAATACTGCCGCTAGGAACTTGCAGTTTGGCGGTGAAAGTGGGGGTGCTAGTTCCAGGAGTTAGACTAGCATTGAGATTGTAGATGTTGGCACCGCGATAAATTTGGGTGTTATTAAGTACGAGTTGCCCATTGGCATAGTTAAAATTAGCTAGCAATCGATCGCCTTGAAAGGCACCAAAAGTCGGATTGGTAACTTCAATCCGATCGCCACTAACTCGATAATTAGCTAAGTTAATAGCCAAGTTACCTGTGGCATTACCGCCAATGCGATATTGCTCGATCCCCGAATTTTTGGGGATTAATGGTTGCAGTAATGTCATCGGCAACCGTTCGACATCGATCGCTAGAACTTTACCCTCGACAGTACCTTTAGCACTGACATCTTGTTGTTTGAGATCGAAACTTTGGGGCTGAAGATTGCGATCGAGCGATAGTGCCAAGCGATCGGTTTTACCTGCAAAATCGATGTCCACACCTTGTCCGGGATTGGCACGAATATTCCCGTTCAAATTGCGATCGAATTTTAAGGCACCCACTTGAAAATTAGTTAACTGAGTTTGACCCGTAACTAAGAGATTAGCCAAACTGTTCGTCTGCAGATTCCCGCCAAGCTGCCAGTCAGCACTAAGTTGTCCGGCTAGGCGATTGGCTGGCGGCGCAGTAGCACCGATGAGATCGCCGATCTGTTTGGGGGCAAATTTAGCCAATTCGCCGATATTTAAGCGATCGGCAATTACTTTACTCTGCCATTGTCCGTTCGCGATCGTGAGATTATTAACTTGGAGATTGCCACCTAGTAACTTATTGATTCGACCGTTGCCACTAGCTTGAATGCGTGCTAATTCTGGCGAGTTGAGATTGCCAGCAGCGGTAAAGTTACCAGTTAATAATCCGACTTGAATCGGTGCTGGGAGAGCGCGATTGACATCACCTAATTGTAAGCCTCGGAAGGCCAAATCGCTCTGCCAATTCCCAGCGTTGAGCTGGAGATTATTTGCAGCTATCCGACCACCATTTGCTAATTTTAAATCACCATTACCAGTAGCATTAATTGCCGCTGGTGTCAGCTTATTAATATTACCCGCGACCTTAAAGTTGCCCGTAATTTTACTAGTTTGGAATGCTAGCGGTAAGCGATCGTTACAGTTACCCAGTTTGAAGTTAGCGATCGCCAGATTACTCGACCAATTACCATTAGTTAATTGCACTTCAGTCGCGCGAACTTTGCCGTCGGCTAAATTTAGTTCGCCATCGCCAGCAAGCTGCAAGCGATCGAGTTTGGGTGTATTCAAGTCTCCTGCTGCGGCAAAATTTCCCGTCAATCTAGCCGATCGCAAATCGGTTGGAATTTGGGCGTTAAAATCGCCAATCTTGAGTCGATCGACAGCTAAATTACTCCGCCATTTACCAGCCTTAATCTCCAATTGTCGAGCGCGAATCTGTCCGCCAGCTAAACTGAGATTGCCATTGCCACTAACATCGATGCGTTCGGGCTTGAGCTGTTGCAGATCGCCTGCAACTCTTACGTTGCCATCGAGTTTGGCATTTTTAAATTGCAGCGGAATTTGAGGAGCCAATCCACCTAAAACTAAAGCTGAGGATTGGAGATTGCCTTGCCACTTACCGCGATCGAGCTGTAAATTGGTGCCGACGATCTTACCTTGTGGTAAATTTATTTCACCTTTGCCAAAGCCGCTGAGCGTTTTGGGAGTGGCGGATTTAAGGCTGCCTGCTAGTTGAGCTTCACCACTCAATTGACCGCCGATTTTAGTACTTAACCGAGCTAAATTGAGATTGGTAGTTGTAAAGTTACCTCGCCAATTACCCCGAGCAAAAGTCAGATTTCGTGCTTGAATTTCTCCAGCTTTGAGTGCGATCTTACCTTGCCCTCGTGCCGAAATATTATCGGGCGTAATTTGCCGAAGATTATTACCACCGATCTGCAAACTACCGCTAACAATCCCTGGGGGTGGGGGCGTTTTAGTCGTAGATATTGGCGTACCATTAGTTTGTGCTAACTCGTGAGTTGCTAGTTGCTGGAGATCGAGAGCTTTACTAGTAAGATTAGCTTGCCACTGACC
>NZ_JANPGM010000573.1:0-12289 GCF_031423935.1 Chamaesiphon sp. VAR_69_metabat_338 | reverse complement strand
GAGTATCGCCGCGATCCCGATTGTTTCGATCGCTTATTTCCGCCCCATCCTGGGACTCATTGTCGAGCTTGTAGTTTTAACTATCGCTGTGGTTATGCGGTGGGTTGTTAGGTAGAGGGTAGAGGGTAGGGGGTAGAGGGTAGGGGGTACGGGGTAGAGGGTAGGGGGTAGCAAAGCGATCGTAACAGGGGTTTGGAAAGAGCGGTACTACGCACTACCTCAATAACCGATCGATGACTGGGTACTATAGTTAATAATCGCGCTCGACAGGTATTAATTCTTAACTGTCAACTGGTTTATTTATGACCCTTCAGCACCTACAACCGTTTCAAGTCGATCCCAATCGGATCGATCGTCAAGAGATTGCTAACTTGGTCGATAAAGTTAGTGCTAATAGTAAAGTTAGCGAAATTCGCGGACTATTCGACCGAAATATTTCGCTCTGTGCTTACTTGCTCAACACTTATATCGATTATGATGAAATTTACTTTTTATCAACTAATCTAATTGTTAATCCCGACAATCGTCCCGACTATCTGTGTGGTTGCTACCACGCGCGCAAAGGTGTTCGGTGGTACGCGATCGTTTTTGCTGGCACTCAGGAGCAGACTTGGGATGATGAGTTGCAGCTAACTTCCACCGCTAAAAATGCTTTCGATCGGCTGAATTATGCCACGAGTAATTTACCGAGAATTTTAGTTGAGAATCAATTAATCGAAGAAGTTAATCCAGAGCAGATTCGTGGCTTAGTTATTATCGGACAGGATAAAGAATTTTTTCGCAATCGCAAAAAGCAAGAGCGCAAGCGAGATATCAATCAAACATCTTCGATCGCGCTGCGGACTTACGGAGCTTTTTTAAGAGGTTTTAATAAGGGCAAGCAAGAGAGTTGGTTACAAACGCCTGTAACTGCATTATTCGATCGCTTTAAGAAATAGGGAATAGGGAATAGGGGGTAGGGAGTAGGGAGTAGAGGGTTGAGCTGTTGTTACGCATTTAACATGCATACCTCCCCGCTCCCCGCCTTCAAGAAATCTAGTATGCGATTGGCGGAGTTTTGTTTTTAGCATGAAATCAACCGAAGATCGATCGATAATGTTCTGGTGTAGATGTTGAGACACAACCACTGGAGCGCAAGCATCGAAATTTATGACAGAAAATAACGCTACCCCCATCCCGAACGCACTTCAGGAATTAATCGATGTGGTTGCCAAATTGCGAGATCCCGATGGGGGGTGTCCTTGGGATTTGGCGCAGACACCCCAGAGTTTGACCCCTTATATCGTCGAAGAGGCTTACGAGGCTGTGTACGCGATTCGGAGTGGCGATCGAGACGCGATCGTTTCCGAGTTAGGAGACTTATTATTGCAAGTAGTGTTGCAATCGCAATTAGCTAGCGAAGCAGGGCAATTTACGATCGCGGACGTTGCCAAAAGTATTAGTAAAAAATTAATTCGCCGTCATCCGCATGTATTTGGCGATGTGAAAGTGACTGGTGTTGAGGAAGTTAGAGCCAATTGGGAAGAAATTAAAGCGATCGAAAAAGGCCAAACTACCGAACTACTCAGCGATAAACTGGGTAGTTATGCCGAGAAATTATCACCCCTAACCGCAGCGATGAAAATCTCTAATCGGGCGGCGCAGATGGGATTTGAATGGGAAAGTGTCGATGGCGTGTGGGAAAAATTTGAAGAAGAATTGGGCGAATTTAAAGAAGCATTAGCCACGCCCGATGTCGTTCATCAAGAAACCGAACTCGGCGATTTATTATTCACAGTCGTCAACCTCGCCCGCTGGTTTAAACTCGACCCAGAGCGCGGTTTAAGCGGTACCAATCAACGCTTCATCGATCGTATCCAACAAATGGAACGCTATACTGACAAGCCACTAACCGACTATTCCATTACCGAACTAGAAACGCTCTGGCAACAAGCCAAGCAAAGACTAAAAGCAAGTGAATAGTTATGACAAGAACCCCGACTTCTTTGAGAAGTCGGGGTTCTGGAACAATTCTAGATGTTTATTAGATTTTTGACAGAAGTTAGATGGTAAGTATCGCCCACCACCTAACTCTATCGACTAACCACTAATTAAAAAACTTGTTCGACACCAGAAATTTCGGGAATCATATCGCACAACTTGCGCTCGATACCCATTTTCAGTGTCATCGTCGAACTAGGGCAAGAGCCACAAGCACCTTGGAGACGAAGTTTGACGATCGGACCATCGATATCAACCAATTCGACGTTACCACCATCAGCCATGAGATATGGTCTGAGGGTATCGAGAACGGTTTCGACGTTTGCAGGATTGAGTGTTAAAGCTTCAGACATAGTTTACTAAACCAAATTGAGCAGGAGCGATGATGGATCGACTTCACTCTCGATCGTAACCGATCGAGTCGATTATTTCCGCATTAGGTTGGGGTGGATTTCTCTATCTTTGGGTAGGTGTGGGGACTGAGTGACTGGGTGACGCTTGCGTTCAAAGCCACTAGCCACTATTCACTATCCACTACCTTAGCCAATTTCTCCGAGATAATGGCAAAGGCAATTCCCCGATGACTGATACTGCGCTTGGTTTCGACAGACATTTCGGCGAAAGCCATTTGTTTGGAAGGGACGTAAAAAATCGGATCGTAGCCAAAGCCATCGATACCGCGCGGGGCGGTAAGAATTTCGCCAGGACAGATCCCTTCGGCTTGGGCGGCGATCGATCCGTCGGGACGAGCGACAGCAACCGCACAGACAAATTGGGCTTGGCGTTGGCTGGGGGCGGGGAAATTGGCTAATTCTTGGAGTAATCGATCGATCCGCTCTTTGTCAGTTTTGGCATACCGTGCTGAATAAATTCCCGGCGCACCATTGAGGGCATCTACTTGCAAACCAGAATCATCGGCGATCGCCCATGCGTTTAACGCGATCGCCACTTCTGAGGCTTTCTGACAGGCGTTGGCGGCAAAAGTGGCTCCAGTCTCATCGACATCCAATTCGGCAGGTTTGAGACTTAATTCCCAGGCACTGCCGCTCAGATAGGCTTGCATTTCGCGCAATTTACCAGGATTACTAGTGGCGACAATTAGTTTTGGCATATGATTTGATTAAACCGCAACGGCGCAAAGGGCGCGGAGATTAAGATGATGGCAAGCAAATTGAGATATATTTACCACTTGATGCTAACTATTAGCTTACTCCCGATCCTAGCTGGTTCTGCACCTGTTTTCGCAGCATATCCGCGACCGACGCGCAGTCAAAACGGAATGGTGGCATCGGCTCACCCGTTAGCGACACAGGCGGGGGTAGACATCTTGCGACAGGGTGGTAATGCGGTGGATGCTGCGGTAGCGACAACGTTGGCGATTTCGGTGGTGGAGCCGTTTTCGGCGGGAATTGGCGGCGGTGGGTTTATGGTGACGAAGATGGGGAAGGATGTTAGATCCCTGGATTTTCGGGAGCGCGCGCCGCAGAAAGCATCGCGGAATATGTACTTGGATGCCCAGGGCAAGGTGCGTCCGAATGCGAGTTTAGAAGGACATTTGGCGGCAGGAGTACCAGGAACGATCGCGGGACTAGCCGCAGCTCACCAGCAGTATGGTAAGTTACCCTGGCGAACTGTCGTCGCGCCAGCAATTAAGCTCGCGCGGGAGGGCTTTATTGTCAGCGACATTTATACCGAGCAAGCTAAGTCTAAACAGAAACTCTTAGCCAGCAATCCCGCCGCGAGGGAGATTTTTACGCGGAATGGAAAACCGCTGCAACCAGGGGAACGATTGGTACAGCGGGATTTGGCGCGGACGTTAATTACCGTCGCCCGCAATCCTCAGAGCTTTTATACCGGATCGATCGCGCTGGCGATCGATCGCGACATGCGCCAAAACCAGGGCTTAATTACCCGCGCCGATCTCCAAGCCTATCGTCCCAAATGGCGCGAACCCGTCTGCGGTAAGTTCCGTACCTATAACGTTTGTTCGATGGCTCCGCCGTCTTCTGGGGGCGTGCATTTAATCCAAATCTTAAATACGATCGGTAGTACGGATCTAGCCGCGCTGGGGTGGCATAGTCCCGACGCACTGCACCTGCTGATCGAATCGATGCGGATCGCCTACGCAGATCGATCGGAATATCTCGGCGATCCCGATTTTACCAAAGTCCCTGTCTCGGCTCTTATCAATCCCGCCTATGCCACTAAACGCCGTCAGGAAATCGATCCTCAAAGAGCTAGCTCATCCAAGTTCGTCCGTCCGGCGACGCCAGAAATCCTCAAACAATTCGATCGAGCCACCAATCGATCCGCTGTAGGGGTATCCCTTGTGGGTACCCGTGGGAATAGCGTTACCCGCAAACAATCCCCGTCCAGATTGCCAGAATCGCAAGACACCAGCCATCTGAATGTAGTCGATCGCGATCGCAATGTGGTCAGCCTGACGTTTACAGTTAATTATCGATTTGGGGCGGGGGTGGTAGTGCCAGGTACGGGGATTTTATTAAACGACGAGATGGATGATTTTGCGCTCGCGCCTGGAGTGCCCAATGTTTTTGGTTTAGTTGGTGGCGATAAAAACTCGATCGCGCCTGGTAAAACACCGCTATCGAGTATGACACCGACGATCGTCACTGAGAATGGTAAATTTCGCCTCGCCGTCGGCGCACCAGGCGGGAGTACGATTATTACCACCGTTTTGCAAATCTTGCTCAATGTCCTGGAGTACAAGATGGATGTCGGCGCGGCAGTAGCGGCGGGACGAGTGCATCAGCAATGGCTTCCAGATAAGGTAAATGTCGATCCTTGGGGCTTTGATACCGCTACTCTAGCCGAACTCCGGCGGCGCGGACACGCGATCGAGCAGCGCGGCTATTGGGGCAATGCCAACGCCATCCAACAACTCCCCGATGGCCGTCTCGAAGGTGCCGCAGATCCGCGCGGCGAAGGCACAGCCAGCGGATTATAGCTAAATATCAGCTCCCAACTCTCCGCCGGTAACACCGCAACTCGACCTTATGAACTCCGAATTACTAATTTTCACAATGGTAAATTGACATCACATGTGGGCAAACAACGATCGATAGACAGTGTTATTTGCAACTTAGCTCGGCTGGGATTTTACTATATCTAAGGGAATGGATCGATATTTTATCAACTATCCCAACGCTTAGATATCTGGTCAAAAGTAGCTATAATGCAGTCAGACTTATTACTTCGATCGACTCTTTTGTCGTCAGCAGTGTAGCATCTCGATCGGATAACCCGCTGCTAGGCACGAATCGCTATCCACTATTCACTAATTGAAAGATATGCAGCTATTCATCGATACTAATATTCTGCTATCTTTCTACGCTCTCAATCAAGAAGATCTCAACGAACTAAATAAGCTGATCGACGCGATCGATAAAAAACAAATTACGCTCTTGTTTACCGATCAGATCTTTGATGAATTCAATCGCAATCGCGAACAACGGATCGATGGGGCGATCAAATCCTTTCGCAATCAAACATTCAACCCCCAATTCCCCCAACTGTGTGAAGACTACGCCGAAATTGAAATCTTGAGAGAATCCCTCAAACAATACGAACAAGCTCATGCCACATTGGTAGCCAGGATCGCGATCGATATCAAAGCCAAAGCCCTCAAAGCTGATGGCATCATTCAATCTTTATTTAGACTAGGCAAACAGCTTACACCTAATAGTACCGTACTCGATCGAGCGCGGTTTAGAATGGGCATCGGCAATCCACCTGGCAAGAATAACTCTTTGGGCGATGCCATTAACTGGGAATGTTTGCTCGATGAGATGCCCGTCGGTGAAGACCTCTACTTTGTTACTGGTGACAAAGACTATTGTTCGGCTCTAAGCGATGATGAATTTAACGATTTTCTACTCACAGAATGGGATCGTAAAAAGCAAACAAAAATTCACTTCTACAAACGATTGTCGAGCTTCTGTAAAGAACAATTTCCTGAAATTGCATTAGCTAGCGCACGAGATAAAGAATTTTTAATCAGAGATTTAGTTAATAGTCATTCGATCGCCGGTACGCAAGCCGCGATCGCCAAATTAAGTTATTACACAGAATTTACCGCTGCCCAAGTAAATACGATCGTCACCGCTGCAATTTCCAATCGTCAGGTAATATGGTCGATCGAAGACGATCTTGTGAAAAACTTTATATCATCGGTAGTCTCAAATAACAAACAGTATTTAGATCCCGCCAGTTTAACGGCGATCGAAGGCTTATTAGGCGAAAACTGAGGTGTTTTATTGGATGTTAGGGAATAGATGAGTCTAGATTAATTTGCCCGATCGTCTGCTATCGATCGAACATTCGTCGCTCCGATCGCGATCTTGTCATCACAGAAGGCTGGTAAGCATAAGCAACAAACGTGCCAATTACCTTGAACATTAGTTTCGAGCAGGCGACATTCTCCAGCACAATAACTCTGCGGCGAGAAAAATTTACAATTTCTACATAAAGTAATCTCCTTAAAGCTATTTTTCATTAATATTTACTATCATAAGTCCCTGTAATATTTGTGTTGAGTATGCTGGGAAACGAATCATTTTTTACTCTAGCTAACATATAATAATCTGGAATATCGTGGTTTGAAATCTACCTTTAGAGCTAACTAGCTAATCTTCAAAGAGTAAATAGGAATAGAATGACAATCGTGTAGAAAGTTATACCAATCGGATCTAAAAATAGTTTACTGTTACATTGCAGATTAACGTTGCGACGATCGGTGGCGGCGGATCGTCAGATACATCAGTAGGGCAGCACTTATCGCCATAGCAGGAATGATGGAGGGGGAGAAATATGCCATAACGATGCTAATGAGTGAAACCAGTACCGCTGGAATAAAGCAGTAAGCCAAGGAATTCGGGTTGGGATCGACCCATCGAAACCCAGGTATTTGACCTGGAAATAGCGATACTGGTAGACAGGCAAAAGCTAGTCCCATCAACATCAAGACAAATCCCAAGCAGCGGCTCCCCCACTTATCGATGTGATAGTTGCGCCCAATTAGAGCGATCGCCTCAGAGCGCGAACCCGGAGCTAGCCGGAGAATTGGGTTATACTCGCTCTGATACTGAATCAGTCGATCGCGTTTAATACCACTAAAAATTGTCATCTGCGTATTGTTCTGCAATACCGCATAACATGTTCGCGTATCCCCCACCGATGGCAAATTCGGCTGTCCCGTTCCTTGAAAAATGTATTGAGGAAGTAATTGTGTTTGAATTAGCCGACCATCTCGAACGATCGGGGTTGAGGGAATTTGGGTATTCTCGGTAGTAAGTAAGAGGCCACTTTCAGATGGCAATCTAATTGAAATGTCTCTATCTTTAAGACTTGAAAGGACATAAGTTTTCGATTGGGTGGGGCAAGATACAAGTGGATTTTTAATTGCATGAAATTTTTGATTTGCTGTATGGAAAGGCTGCATATCTAACTGATAGCGACCAACATTAGCAGATACTGGGTAAAAATATTCTCCCCTTTGAATTTTCCAACTGTAATTATATTCGCGGTCATTTCGTGGTTGAGAGTTCGAGTCTTGGCTACTCTGAACTGGATTATTAGTTGGGGACGCGCTCGGATTTCGGCTGCTCTGTGAAGGGTTGTTTCTGGGTAATGACTTAAAATCTCGGTTGCGCTGTCCCCGATTTGGAGGTGATGACTGAGGGCTGGGAGTGGTTTCCTGGCGTTCTTGATTTGAAGATGTCGTCTCTCGGCTGCGCTCCTCGCGGACATATTCTTCGGTCAAACGATCGATTGCTAAGTAGGCACCAGCTTTAAGAAAACGACCGTCGCCGAGTAATGAATCAGTCGAAATTCGATCGGTAACAGAAATTAGTTTATGTTCGAGATCGGCTGCATTCGGTCGCGTGGTAATATCGATCGAATTCCGCACCGCTTCAGCCAGGTTAGTTTGACGTTCGTTTGCCGAAAAGAGAGTAACTGCGCACACCACCATAAAAGTTCCGACGATAAACGCGATTAGGCCAGCGATAAGTTTAACTAACAAATCGTCTTCTGTAGAACTGTTACTCATTGGCTAAATTACTATATTCATTTCGGCTTGCTAATTAGGTAGAGCACTATAAAATTTAGCATTTCTCAAGCAATGATTGTATCTTTATTAAGATCGCTCAATCGATCGCGACCCGATCGTCCCAACTCAATTAAAACACGCAAAATTGGCAGCGATATCGGCAATATTGCGGAGAACGCGCTTGGCAAACATTAGAAAGCTAGTAACAGAATCGAGCTACTTATCTAATATTTAAGTTTAGAAAGCAGCTAAGTCTAGAGACTCCTGAGTTTTTAAAAAGGATAAAAGTCGCTGTTTGATACGATCGACACCACCTGCCACATTTGATTCGATATTTACAGGAATCACCGGATCGTGTAGGGATAAACGCAAGAGGAACCAACCAGCTTCAACTTCAGAAGTACAAGCAACTCGTACCCCTTCGTGGTTATTGGGGACGATTTGCCAATCGGGTTGACTCGCGGCAAATGTTTGCATGCGATCGATTACTGCATTCCCATAGGCTTGAAAATCATCGGTTGTTATCTTGATGCGTAACTCTTGGCTCTCCACTGGTTCTTGAAGATTGGCAATTAGATCGGTTAACGATTTACCAGCTAACTTACATTTAGCAAGTTCGATTAAGAGTTTACTAACTAAATAGGCACCATCATCGAGAAAGTGATTTTCTTTCATCGCGGCATGTCCCGAAGTCTCGATCGCTACCCACGATTCTTGACCCGATTGATTCAGTCGGATCGATTCATTAATCACATTCTTATAACCCCGTTTGAAGCGATGATGAGTGCCACCCAAATCTTGCTCGATAAATTGCGTCAAACCGTCAGAAGTAATCGAATCAGTCACGATTGTAGACTTAGGATGTTCTTGCAGGACTATCGCGCTAATCAAACCGATTAAGCGATTACGATTGAGTTCCTTGCCAGTACTATCTACCGCCGCCGATCGATCGACATCAGTATCAAAGATGATCCCAAAGTCCGCCTGATGCGCGATAACCGCCTGACAAATTGCCGCCATTGCCGTCGGATCTTCAGGGTTAGGAACGTGATTGGGAAAGGTGCCATCTGGCTCTAGAAACTGGCTGCCCGTCGTATCTGCACCCAAGGGTTGCAATACGCGATCGGCATAAAAACCGCCCGCACCATTACCGGCATCGACAATGATTTTCAATCCCGCTAACGGTCGATCGAAATCATCCGATCGATTGACAGTTTGCCGAATTAGCTCGACGAATTGACTGGCATAAACCGACATAAAATCACGTTTGAATATCGATCCTTTGATGCTGGCAATCTCAAAATTATTACTCGCTGCTAACTGTAAAATATCGCTAATATCTTTCTTCTCTAAACCACCTTTTGCGGTGAAAAACTTCAACCCATTGCGATTGAATGGCAAATGACTGGCGGTGAGCATAATCGCGCCGTCACACTCAAAGCCAGCGGTAATCGTACTCATAAACATCGCAGGCGTCGAAGCCATCTCAAAGTCATTTGCCTGACTACCGACAGATGTAATCCCATCGAGTGTGGCTGCCATAATTGCCGGCCCCGATAAGCGGCTATCGCGTCCTACGGCTACAATTAATTCAGAGATGGGTTTATTTTGCTTGTTTGCGAGCCATATGGCAAAAGCTTGTCCGAGGATTTTGGCGACTGCGGGGGTAAGATTGACACGTTCGTTCGGCACTCCCTCAAGAGCGATTCCGCGAATATCTGAGCCATTTTGGAGCTTGTTCCAGTTAAAATCTTGCACGATCGCCATGTAAAAAAAGGGGGGAGGGAGGAGCGGGGAGCGGGGAGAGAATATTACTGGATAGGTACTTAAACTTTTATTAATGTAAACCTTAGTTTCCATAATAACTATAGCTAAAATACTCTAAAATGAGTGGCGAGAAGCATGTATTTTGTAATATCTTTTAGTGTTAGCACCAACTACTCGTAAGAATGTGTGGTTTGAACGAGCGATGGCAACGATCGCGGTGATGAGTTGGATTGTGTCGATCTTCGATCTGACTTATATTCCTGCCCGTGATTTTTACTTTCGCAATTTGCCGATCGTCGTAGAAACATACGATCGAGTTAAAGGGATCGAACCCCACCGCGAAACAGTCCGGTATCTCAATGCTGTCGCACAACTCAAAAACACAGTCAAGCAAACTGGATTAGCTTCATCACAGACTCAAAGCTGGCTCCAAGAATTGGATGGTTTGAGCATCAGCATGATTCAAAATAACCCGTTTCAAGTAGCTGGTAAAACGGGCAATTTAGAAAAAATCAAAAATGATGTCCGCGATCGCGTTCAGAATCAATCATCGAAAGGTGCTTTTACTACCTTCTGGAGTCAAGATTATCTCAGCAAAGCTGGCTGGGATCGAGAAATCCAATTTTTCGATCGATCGATTAAGCCATTAATTGTCACCAACTATTATCGAAGATTGAATGAATCTGGTAACTACGTTGATGATTTTTGGCAGATCGATATTATTTTTATCGGTATTTTTGCAGGCGAACTCCTGGGCAGAATTTTCTTCGTTCGCCGTCACAATCGACAACTCAGTTGGCAACAGGTGCTGATTCGCCGCTGGTATGACCTGTTTTTGTTATTACCATTCGCCCAATTTTTGCGGGTAATTCCAGTAATCGTGCGACTGAAACAAGCTAAATTAATTAATACCAAGCTCATTGAATTAGAACTAAATCGCCTATTAGTCGGTCAGCTTGTCATTGAATTAACTGAAGGTGTAATTCTCCAGATTTTGCAACAAACCCAAGATGCAATTAGAGACGGTCAGATCGCTCGTGTCATCCGCAGTTATCTGAATACACCACATGTAGACTTAAATAATATCAATGAAATCGAAGGTTTAATCGAGATAATTTTAGAAATAGTTGTCTATCGAGTCATTCCCAAGGTGCAACCAGATTTAGAAGCAGTTTTGCGCTTCTTATTTCAAAAAGCCTTATCAGAATCCCCTGCTTATCGCAACTTGCGAATGCTCCCAGGAATCGGTGAATTGCCCGCCCAAGCGATCGATCGAGTCGTGACCGAAGTATCTACATCGATCTATACAGCCATCACCAAGTTACTCGAAGATCCCGACAGTGCGAAACTCAGTCGTCGTCTAGCTGAGAATTTTACGCAATCGATTGGTACTGAAATGCAACGCGGACAAACAACCACGAAAGTTGAATCCTTGGTCTACGATCTAATTGAAGAAATTAAGGTCACTTATCGCAATCGAGAAATAGAATAATCGCAAGATCGAACTTCAAGATTTGAATATGGTCGATCGCCACGTCCGCACCTTGCAAATCCTCAATCCCCAGCATCTATAATAGGTGTATACGCAACATCGAGTATAGAGTAACTAGTGATTCAGGCAGAGACTTTAGAGTTATTGGAGTGGCCGCGATTGTGTCAGCAGGTAGCGACATTTGCGGCGACAAAATTGGGCACGATCGCAGCGCGAAACTTAGTAATTCCCCGCAGTCCTAGCGTCAGTCTGAATCTACTCGCGCAAACTAAAGAGGTATATGACCTAGAAACCCGCTTGAATGGCGGGTTGTCACTGGATGGGATCGAAGATTTTGGGGACGCCCTCGAACGCGCCGCAGTCCAGGGGATGCTATCGGGGAAAGAGTTGCACGAGATCGCCACTACCCTGGCGGGGATGCGGAAACTGCGCCGCACTATTGACGCAGAGGAAAACATTCCCGTATTGCAGGGATTAGTCGCCGACGTGCGGACGTATCCAGAATTAGAACAAGATATCTATCACTGTATCGACGATCGCGGTGATGTCACCGATCGATCGAGTGAGAAATTAGCCCAGGTACGCGTGCAGCTCAAAGGCTTGCGCGATCGGATTTACAAGTTTCTCAATAGTCTGATCCAGCGACAGGCAAATGCCATTCAACAGCCCTTAATTACCCAACGGGGCGATCGATTTGTGATTCCCGTTAAAGCATCCCACAAAGATGCAATTCCTGGTGTCGTTCACGATAGCTCTGGCAGCGGCTCGACGCTCTATGTCGAACCCCACCAAATCGTCAATCTCGGCAACCAGCTCCGCCAACTCCAACGCCAAGAGCAGCGGGAGATCGAAGCTGTATTAACCGCACTCACTGCCAAAGTTACCGAGGTAGTCGAAGATCTCGAACACCTGCTAGTCGTCGCTACCACGATCGATCTGGCGACAGCCAGAGCGCGATACAGCCTGTGGTTGGAAGCCAA
>NZ_JANPGM010000572.1:0-13699 GCF_031423935.1 Chamaesiphon sp. VAR_69_metabat_338 | reverse complement strand
CCATAGCGTTCGACGATCTCTGACCGCCAATAACACTAGAAAAGTGAGGGCAATTACTAATCCCAGGTCTAAACTTTGGCGTAACCAGGATTCTGTAAAGTGGGAATCAAACCCCAGACCCAAAGTCATTGGCAACTAATCCACTACAACCAATCCCTAGATTCTATGGCACATTGGAGCCGATCGACAATCAATCTGCGCTAATATTTATCCACATTGGCAATTTAGGTCGAATTATCCGCGCCGATCGCGCTCATTCCCGCTGTTCGAGATAGCTGTGATATCATAAGTGTCAGCCCCTCATCACTATTTAGGCACAAACCTTAACGATTCGATCGGGTGTGGCAATTTGATGGTCAATCGATCGAGCATCTGACCGCCATATCGTCTGAAAGTTAGCAGGTCGTTGCTACGCGCTAGCACTATCTCATAACTCACACTACGATAATTGAGAATTTTCGATCGTCACCAGACGATCTCACCAGTCGTTCGATCGCCGCTGGATCGAACATCCCTGACGCTTGCAAGTGTGTTTATCTTGGTTGCCAATGTCGAGATCCGAACAATTTCGACAGGATTGTCGCTCTGAACTATTAACTTTCCCCGCTCCCATCCTCTCCATTAAGCAACGCCAGACTTACCTTCATATATGACCAGCGGCTATATTCTGATTGGGGCAATTTTAATTTTGGGCGGTATTATCGCAGTCTCTGGCGATCGCATCGGCACGCGGGTGGGCAAGGCTAGATTATCGCTGTTCAAATTACGCCCGCGTCAGACAGCGACATTGGTCACGATCGTTACGGGCACACTGATTTCTGCTTCCGTATTAACACTGATTTTTGGGGCGAGCGAACAACTCCGCACGGGGGTATTCGATCTCCAAAAAATTCAGCGCAAACTCTCCGATACCAAAGAAAATCTCGCCCGCGCGCTCGAACAAAAAGACCGCGTGCAGCGCGAACTAGAGGTCGCCCGCAACGAGCAATCGGAAGCCCGAAGCCTTCTCTCTGGGATCGACAAATCGCTCAAAGACGAATTGCTCAAACAATCTGTCGCAACGCAGAACTTCAAAAATACCCAACAACAGCTCCAATCGGTAGTCACCGAGCGGAATGAACTCGTGCGCGAAGTCACGAAAATTACCCGCCAACGCAGCGACTTGCAAGCACAACAGCAAGTAGTCAGTCAGCAAGTTCGATCGCTCCAATCGCGAGTTCGCAACCTAGAACGGGAGATTGTGCCCATACAAGAGCAACTGACAGTTACCGATACTCAACGCGCACAACTCCACCAACGACTCAATACAATTACGGTCGAGCCAAATCTAATCGGTCAAACGCAACGTCTGCAAATTTATGAAAATACTGCTAAAAGGTTAACCCAAGATTTGGCAGGGCAGACAGCCATATTGACCAATCTCGAAGCCCAACTGCAAACCCAACAAACAGAACTATTTAATTTCAAAACCCAAATCGAACAAATCGATAGTAAACTAGCCGTCAGACGAGCACAACTCAAGGAAAAGGATAAGCAACACCAACAATTAGAGCGCGAGTTTCAAACTCGTGCGCTGCAATTAAAACTCAGAGATAAGCAGCTCAAAAAAATTGAGCTACAGATTAAATCCAATCGTCAAGGACTTGCATCCCTCGAACGCGAAGTCAATAATATCGAACAAGAGTATCGGAAAATTCGCCAAGGCAATATCGGCATTATCCGCAATCAAGTGCTCGCCAGTACGATTCTCAAAGTCAGCAGTCCTGAAACTGCTACTACAGCAATTAATAATTTGTTAGCTCAAGCTAATCTCAATGCCCTCCAAGCCACTAATCCAGAGGCGATCGATTCTCCTGCTGGGAAGCTGCCCCAACGCCAGCAACAGATAATCGATCTTGCTCCCAATCAACTCACACAATTAAAACAACAAATCGCCGATCGCCAAAATTATGTCGTGCGGATTTTTTCGACAGGTAATTATGTCGTCGGAGATCGCCACGTTCAGGTATTTATCGATGCTACTCCCGATCTCAAGTTATTCGATCGCAACCAGCAAGTTGCTAGTGTCAGTATCGATCCAAATACTATGAATGAAGAGCAAATCCGCCAACAATTAAATATTCTCCTCGTCACCGCCCAACTTCGAGCTAGAAAGTCGGGAATTCTGGACGATCGACCCCAAATTGGGGACGGACAATTGGCTACTTACGTCCAATTTTTAGACCGAGTCAAACAACGAAAATACCCGATGGACATCAGTGCGATTGTCGATCGGGATACTTATACGTTAGGGCCATTGATAATCAAATTACAAGCAAGTGCTGGTAATCGGGTATTATTTAATACCTACTCAAATGCCGCAATTAATTCATCAAGTGTACATTGATACACAGACATCATCTGTTTGAGTTGAGAGGGAACTAATCGGGGCTGAGAGCGTTTTTGCTCCCAGTCATTAATCGTCCTGACGCTCAATCCCAACGCGATCGCTAGCTGGATTTTGGTCAATCCAGCGACTTCCCGCAAATGCATTGGCGTGACGCTACTATAACTAGAACTAGGACTAGTCGAGAAGTGAAACTGGTGCTGCGGCTGGGTTTTTTCCGGCCTCAGCACGTATACTTTTGCTGTTTGCCCGCCGAGATCGCGCTGCTTGACAGCAACTTTGCGACTGGCGATCGCGATTTTGAGGCAAATTTGGAGCATGGAGATCGGACGGTTCAAAGTATCGGATAATTCCTTAATCGCGATCCCGTCTGGGTGTTCGGCGAGCAACTGGAGTAGTCGATCGGTAGTAGTGAGACTAGAGAAATCGGGGGTTATTTCGACAATTGCCAAAGTTAAGGGTTCCTAACTCGTCGGTAACAGCTTATCACCTTTATTGAAAATTTATGAATGTGATAAATACGATATTTTTATCGATTGACCACTTGTTTTTGTAACTAAGTTATGTCCGTTTTTCCACCCTTGACAATTGAGATTGATTCGGATATCGTCTATCTACACTAATTTTCACTCTCGATCGGCACGAGATTTTAACATCCATTTTCTAGCGCGATCTCGATCGCCAAGCCAGGACGACCGACAGCGATACGCTTATTCAGTCACTTTAAATCCTAACTATATGGCTCAATTTTGGATAGCGATTTTCTTTATTCTGTTGGCGATTTCTCAACTATACGAATCAGTTAAAGCGATCGATCTACCATTTCCAATTTATTTAGTCTTAGGTACGATCTTAGCAGTGGCTGCCAATCCTCAGCATCGATTTTCGTTCGCGCCCACTCAGCAGATAACGGTGCCAGAAATTAAATCGCCAGCTCCAGTGTTAACAACTACCGTACCAATCGCGCCGATTTTAGCTGCCGCAGCTACCCCAGCAATCGCGCCCACACAGGTTATCGAACCGATCGCGGCTCAACAGACTGCCCCAGTGCTAACGGCTACCAGCCTGCCCGAAACACCACCCGCCGTTGTCAAGGCTAAAAAACCGCGCACTCCCAAAGCTGCTCCCAAATCAAAGTCAGTGTAATTTTTACCGATCTACTCAGCGCGTGAGTAGTCGCTCGATTCTGGCGATCGTCTCCGCCTGAGTTTGCAATAATCGATGTAGCTCGGCGATTTCGCGATCTTTGAGGGCATCGATTTTTTCATGGATTAATTCGATCTCTAATTCGGCTTTGAGATCGCAATCGAGATCCTGCTGCGCGCGATCGCGATCGATTTCCGACTGGCGATTTTGGCTCATCAAAATAAATGGCGTCGCATAAGCCGCCTGAAAGCTCAAAGCGAGATTGAGCAAGATAAATGGATACGGATCCCATTGTCCGATTACCGCCAGCACATTCAGTACGATCCAGAGCATTAACAAGCAACTCTGGATGATAATAAATTTCCACGAACCGACTACTTCGGTAACGATATCGGCAATTCGATCTCCCCGCGAAGCAGAGCGCAAAGTCGCAGATCGTGCGGGTTGGATCGATCGTAGATAGGAGAGTCGATCGAGATCTGCCTCTGAAAGTTGAGATGGTCTAATAATTGGTGCAGAATCCATAAAATTAGCAATAAGAACCGATCGCCCTAATTATCGCTCAAAGATGTAGATCTATTCGTACTGGGAAACGTAAGTTAATTCACGGTTACACCGAAGATTCTGCTCGACATTCAGATATTAACTCGATTCTAAATAACTACTGCAACTTCAAGAATTTATCCAAAGCTGCGACCATATTTGGCGGCCACCGGCGAGTATTTTTGACCCAGTCGAGATCCTTGTATCGACTATCTAAGCCAATTACTGCCACCCAATTACTTTCCGCTTCACCCCGCTGCCCATCTTGCCACAGCGCAGCACTTAAAGCTGCCCGCACATCTGGAAAGTCGCGATATTTTCTAACAATGTTTTTCATGTTGCGGATTGCTTCACCAGTCTCGCCTCTTTGATACAAAGCTAAAGCATAATTAGCTCGCGCAAAGGCAAAATCAGGCGCAATTTCAGAAGCCTTGAGATAATTTTTAATCGCGGTATCCCATTCACCCAAGCCGCCATAGGCGTTACCCAAGTTATTGTAAGCCATGGCATCTTTAGGGTCGATCGAGAGGATATATTTATAATCCGAGATCGCTTCATTCCACTTACCCAAACCTTCTAAAGCAGTACCGCGATTGAGATAAGCATCAGGTCGATCGGGCAATAACTCGATCGATCGATCGAAATCCGCGATCGCCTCATTCAATTTATTCTGACTGACGCGAGAATTACCCCGATTGCTCCAAATTGCCGGATTCTGGGGAAATAGTTCGATTAATTGCGTCCAATACTGTTCTGCCTTATCAAAATTACCTGCATTCGTAGCTGTAAAAGCTTGGGTACGCAACTTATCGCCCAATTCAAATTGGGCATCGGTAACATCAGTAGGTGCTGGCTGTGCAAAACCAGGATTCATTGGAGTTAACGCAATTAGCACGATCGCACAAATACTCACCAACCAACGCCAAATCATAAACTTTCATCTTTGAGATTTCTCCTCTCTCACTGTAAAGGAATTAGCCAAACAAGACAAATTAAGTGTTGTGGCAGTGGGGAGTTGAGTGAATCAAATCTTAAGATCGGCAATTTACCAGTCGCGATCGACCATCCAGCAACAGATATCGTTTCCTTGTGCTCTGTTTTCGGGGGTAATATTACTCTTTACAACTCAGAGTGTTCGACTGCTAATTCTGTAGTGTAGGATTGAGTCATAGCTTCCGCCATGGCTGTCGAGCGATCGCAACTTAAATCTAGTCTCACAAGTCTTGGCAGCTATTTATTTACTAAAATGCTTTTGTTTCTACATTCCAAATATCCTTCTAACGACACTAGGGCGAGCAGATGCTAACAATGCTTGGTTTGTAGCTCCCATCATGGGTTATCCGTATCTGTTAACCTGCTAAATAACCGAACAGCACCAGATATAATGGCAATAGAGAGATCCATATCCTACTCGACTCGATCGGACGCTTACCAATGATTGACTTTACTATTATCCTGCTACTGATTCTTGCTGCCGCAGGAATTGGCTACGATATCGTGGATATATTACCCGATCGGGTGCTAGCACAAGTCACCAATCAAGAAGGTTTGCGGATTGTATCGGCTGGGTTTGCAGCTTTATTTGGCGGTATTTTTGGCATTATTGTCAAAACGGCCTACCGGCGGCTGGAAATGCGGGTGCGACAGTTGCCTGTCGATGTGCTCTTAACTAGAGCGGTGGGTTTGGTGCTGGGTTTATTAATCGCCAATCTCATGCTAGCACCAGTATTCTTGTTGCCGATCGCACCAGAATTTTCCTTTCTCAAACCCTTGCTGGCAATCCTGGGCAGCGTGATGTTTTGCTATTTGGGTGTGACACTTGCAGATACTCACGGCAGTGCCTTTTTGCGTTTGATCAATCCTCAAAGTGTGGAGACGATGTTAGTTGCCGAAGGTACTCTCAAAGCCATCTCTCCGAAAGTGATCGATACTAGTTGTATCATTGATGGCCGCATTGAAGAGTTATTAAATACCGGATTTGTTGAAGGTCAAATCTTAGTCCCGCAGTTTGTAATTCAGGAATTGCAGACACTTGCCGACGCCGCCAACGATCTCAAGCGCAGTCGCGGACGTAGGGGTTTGGATATTCTCAATCGGATGAAAGATGGGTTTCCCGATCGAATTATCATTCACCCGATCGATTATCAAGACATTGCGACTGTCGATGCCAAATTAGTGCATTTTGCCAGTGAAATTAATGCCACTCTCCTCACTAATGATTACAATCTCAGCAAGGTTGCCAATCTCCAAGAAGTTGCCGTCTTAAATGTCAACGATCTCGCTCATGCCGTGCGTCCCGTTTATCTACCTGGCGACTGTCTAGAGATCAAAATTATCAAAGACGGGAAAGAAGCCGCTCAAGGAGTCGGTTATCTAGAAGATGGCACGATGGTTGTAGTCGAAGAAGGTCGGAAGTATGTCGGCAGTGGCGGACTGCAAATCATCGTCACATCTGCACTCCAAACTTCAGCAGGCAGAATGATTTTTGCCAGACCTTATGCATCAATGATGGCGTAGGTTAGTCGATCGTCGATCGTTGATAGATCTGTAGGTTGGATAGAGCGAAGTGAAACCCAACGATCTCATTATTAAATGCATCGAAGATCTTAAGTAGGGTGTGTTGTCTTGTCGCACACAAACGGGAGGGAACCTCCCGTTCGATGCGCCGCTATCGCGTAAGCGCAAAGCGCAGGCTTCTCTTCGAGACGCTTCGCGAACGCCAACGCGTAGCGTCTGCCTGTGCCTACGGCAGGCTGTCGCCAACGCAGAAGCGTAACGCACCAAAGAGTATTAAAGCTATCAACTATTTATATATCCCTGAATTAAGAGATCTGTGCCGATTTGTTGCCAACTGACGCGTTCTAGAGCCATCGCTTCAGACATCGATCGAATGCCCAGATCCCCTACTGGTGAAGGGGCGACATTACCACCGACAATTTTGGGTGCGACAAACGCTAACACCTTCTGAATTGCACCATCGGCGATCGCGCTGGCAGCTAGAGTCCCACCACATTCCCACAGTACTGACAAGAATCCGCGATCGTAAAGATGTTGCATCACCAGCGTCGGTTTGAGTATCTCTAATTCTAAAATCTGGACGCCGCGATCGCGCAATTTTTTTAACGTTTCAGGATTAGCACCAGCTTGAGTGACTACCAAAGTTGGTGCGGCACTGGTATCCCATAATATTGCCTCTGTCGGCACATCCAAGCTGCGCGTCATCACCACCCGCAGCGGATTCGGCGCAGCTGGATCGTGGCTGGTGAGGTAGGGATTATCCCGCCGCAGTGTATTCCCACCGATAACCACCGCATCGCACCCCGCGCGGAGATGATGCACGTAGTGGCGGGAAAGCTCGCTACTCACCCAGGTACTATGACCGTTATCGGTAGCAATTTTGCCATCGAGGGTCATCGCATATTTCAAGATCCCCAGCGAACGCTGATGGACGATCCGCTGGACGAATCCTTCGTTGAGTTCCTCGCAGGCGGCTGTCTCGATCCCAACCACTACTTCAATGCCAGCTCGTTCCAGCTTGGCAATGCCGCCACCAGAAACCAGTGGATTGGGATCGACCATCCCAACGACTACTTTCGCTACGCCTGCGGCTACTAGCGCGTCAGCACAGGGGGGCGTGCGGCCATAATGGCTGCATGGCTCTAGGCTGACATAAATTGTCGCACCGCGCGCCAGTTCGCCAGCTTGCCGCAGCGCAAAGACTTCGGCATGAGGCTGTCCCACGCCCGGATGAAAACCTTCGCCGACGATCGCCCCATCCCGCACGATGACCGCACCTACTAACGGGTTTGGGGCGGTTTTACCCCAAGCTTGCTTGGCAAGATCGATGCATCGGTGCATCATCTGTCGATCGAATTCTGTATATTTCATTAGTTAGCGAGCCGCAATCGGGAATAGTAATAATAAAGCGCGGTGATGTCTTACGGGTGCTGGCTAGCTAAAATCCAGTATTGACTCTATTAATTCAGTTTTTACCCGCCCGTTGGCGAAGCCTACCGTTAGTTAATCGCCTATTAATTAATATAAGTTTTACCAATGGTTCGATCGGGTCTACACCAGTGACAACTTATCGAGAAACTGCTATTGTTAAGAAACGTTACGTAATAAATCATTCTGGTAGCATCAGCTTTATGGCAGGTTTTCCCCGTAGCTTGTCCGACCCGATTACAGTATTTTGTGACTTTGATGGCCCGATCGTCGATGTATCCGATCGATATTACCGTACCTATCATCTGGCCTTAACCGATACTGCTAAATTTTACCGCGAGTTTTCCCAACCCGACTCAAAAGATCGCGATTTTCTCGACAAATTTACAGTCTTGACCAAAGCTCAATTTTGGCAGATGAAGCAAAACCGCGTGCCAGACCGCGAAATAGCAAGTCAATCTGGATTAGGCGATACCGAAACCGATTATTTCCTGCGCCGCGTTATGGAAATTGTTAACTGTGCCAATTTGCTCCATCTCGATAAGATCCAGCCTGGTGTCACCTGGGCGTTGGGCTTGCTGCGCTCTCAGGGGTACAAGCTAATTTTGGTCACGCTGCGCGATCGACATGAAGCGATCGATATGTTAGAACAAAATGGCCTGAGGCCGTTATTTACGGGCATTTATGGTACTGCTAGCAGTGAAGCTGCCTATCAAAACTACTCTCAAATTAAAACTCAGCTTTTGCAGCGGGCAATGCGCGAGCATCAAGTCACGTGCCACAATCTCGATCGCAGTTGGATGATCGGCGATACCGAAGCCGACGTTTTAGCTGGGCAGTCAATGGGCATCTCTACAATTGCGCTGACATGCGGAATTAGGAGCAACAATCAATTGAGCCAACTTCAACCAACTCTGATTAAAACAGACTTGCTCTGTGCGGTACATCACTTGGTAGGGTTGAGATCTTTACAGGCATGTGTCGGCTAAGAATTAGCTTCAAATTCCCATGTCAAATATCTAGGGTTTAAAAACGGCATCGAACCCCAGCACGATACTTACAGCTTGCTCTATTTCACTCCAGTACTTATTTTCTAGAGTTCCTAGCTTGTTATCGATTCGCCGACGATCTACTACCCTCATCTGTTCGAGGTGAATCCCTCTATTTTCATCTAGTCCATTCTCCGCCGTCGCCTCAACGCTGACGACAAATGGATAAGCCTTTGCACCTTTTAGCAGTGGAGCTACCATCGTTGTGTCAGATCGAGTGTTTCCTACGTCATTCTGAAGGATGAGGCACGGTCGTTTCTTAGCTGTTTCATTACCTATTGTGGGATCTAAGTTTACCCACCAGATTTCTCCCCTCCGATAGCGGAGATCGCCACTAGGCATCGATGCCATCTCCCACAGTTACATCCCATAACTCGATCTCAGCTTGATATTCAGGATTCTGTGCTAGTTCTGTATACGCATCCTCTAGCTCTTTCAACAATTGACTCTTTTTTGCTTGAGATAATATTTCATTGATGAACTGGCTGCGGTTCTTGCTCGATCGATCGACGAACTCTAGAACTTCTTCATCTAGAGTAATGCTCACTTTCGCGCTCATAATTAAATCTTACTAACTAGTAGGATATTAATATCTTAACATGTAGACAGCACTACCTCACACTGGTGAAGCAGTGCTAGCAAATAGTTAACAATACTAACGGGGAAGAATTTTTAGCGCAGTAGCCTCAAAATATGGAGAGATTGGGCACGATCCCAGACTAATTCCGCTCGACAAACGCAAACTTTAAACCGCGCTCTTCGAGATCCGAGAGGATAAGATCGTATGCTTCGAGATCCCAGAGCGTCCATTTGGCTGTAGCCTGGGGATCTTTACCTGGCAACGTGTCTTGATTTGTAGCGACAAACTCTTTTAAGCTCCGAACAGTCTGGCGAGCTTGGCTGGGTTCGTGCCAGCGGGGTCGATCGGCTACGGTGGCGATTTCGGCGCGCATGGCTGAAGCGAGGACGGCATTTCCTTCGGATTCGGCTTCGTCGAGCAGTCGGCGGAATCCAGTGGTGTCTTTGTAGATAAAATTATCGAGCTTGTCGATGCCTAATTTGTGGCCGATCCGATCGAGTTGAGTCAATATCTGAGGTACGGTAGTGCCATATACTAAACCTTCGGATTGGGTATCCATTGCGGCGGGGAGGGGCGCGATTTCACCAAGTTCGAGTTCGATTGTCAGCCAGTATGCCATGAAAGTCTCTGTCCATATACCCTATATGCTTTAGAGTACCCAGGCGATCGAGGTCACTAACAGGGGATAGGGGATAGTAGCTGAAAGTACTCCCATTCTCCCCGCTCCCTGCTCCCCGCTCCCCGCTCGATCTCCCGACTACCTCAACTGCGGACAAGGAGCAGCAATCGCCGTCGCCGTCGGACATTGTTGCTGCAAGCAGGATTGACGATAGGCATCATCATCAGCGGGGAGATCGGGATTTCGTCCGAAAATCATCTTACAACTGAGATCTTCAAAGTTGGGGGTCATCGTCAAGGGAATTCCAAACTTAGTCGTAAAAAATTCTTGAGTTGGCACTTTGCACATATTGACGCACATGCCTACACAGCCGCTAGCCTCCAGATACCGACATTTGGTAATTTCTACTGCTGAGGGTTGCGATCGCATTGTGCCATTAGTCCCAGCCACTTCAGCTTCGGCAACCTGACATGGCCCTACTAGCCATTCAAACATTTGCGCGGCAAACCAGGCATTGAGGACGCAGACTAACCGAGTTGGGGCAAAGACCGTACGAATCGTCCACAATACTGGAGCAGGGACTAGAGATCCCAGGATTTGGGCGACAACTAGTTGTTGCTGCTCGGCATTACGTCCTTGCACGATCTGCTTAGATACATCGACTAAGCTCTCATAACCGCCGATTTTGGTTTCGCATCCCGATATCTGTGACATCTTCCGTGCAAATAGCCAAATAAATAGTCGATCGATTAGGTTATCTTGGTATTCATCAGTAACGATCGTGGGGAGAGGTTTGGGCAGCATCATAGCAATCGTGGGCTTAACCTACTGTCGGTAATTGGCTCGGCAGGATTTACAGACAACCCAAAGCGTTGTCTAAGTACAGCATGACACAAAAAAGCTGGGCCATACCCAGCTAAGATTAGATCGATTAAAATTGTAGCGAAAATTACATTAGTCCCAAAAAATGTAGCGTACCTTGTCCGGTAACAAACTCTGTGACGAGTGCTGCCACAAAGCCAATCATCGCCAAACGTCCGTTCAATAGTTCGGCTGGAGGAGTGAACCCAAATTGTGCTTCTTCTTTTTTCGCTTGCATAGTTCTAACTCCAATGATTTGTAAAGAGAAATTGATGAGTGTCGGTCGCTATCGACCTGACGAATGAACTTGGAAGCGAGCAATCTGTTGGGCTATGGGTAAAATGAATTACATCAAGCCGAGAAAGTGCAATGTACCTTGTCCGGTAACTAACTCAGTGACCAAAGCAGCAACAAAGCCGATCATTGCCAAACGGCCATTTAATAGCTCAGCGAAGGGAGTAAAACCAAATTGTGGTTCGTCTTTTTTGATCGGAGTAGTTGTGGAGGAAGTAGTTTTTACCATGATGTTGTAAATATTTATAACTGGCTACATGTACTAATGTAACGGAGAAACAGCAAAATGGCAAGTAAATGCAAATATTTATAAATTTTCTTGGCGATCGTCGTTTCCTTATCTCTGGACTGGGCTAACATCGCACCTCTCTAGTGAGGGTAATCGAGTCTGCCCTTGTCGCTCCCACGTACTCTACTTATTACTGTGATTATGAACCGTTCTCAGCAACTCGATCGCTACTATCATCAAATTCAGTCGATCGTGCTCATTCGCCAGAATCCCATTACGGGACTGTTTCCAGCAAGTACGGCAATCACGGCACATGGGGACTATACCGATGCTTGGGTACGGGACAATGTCTATACAATTCTGGCGGTGTGGGGCTTGGCACTGGCGTATCGGAAAGTAGATGCGCCACCAGGACGCTTGTTCGAGCTGGAACAGAGCGTGGTGAAGCTGATGCGGGGACTATTATTTTGCATGATGCGGCAAGCGGCGAAGGTGGAGCAGTTCAAGCAAACCCAGTCGCCAGCCGATGCCCTCCACGCCAAGTACAGCACCCATACCGGCGATGTGGTAGTGGGCGATGATGAATGGGGACATCTCCAGCTCGACGCCACATCGTTATTTATCTCGATTTTGGCGCAAATGACCGCATCGGGGTTGCCGACCATTTATACATTGGATGAGGTGAATTTCATTCAAAATTTGGTTTATTATATCGGACGCACCTATCGGACGCCCGATTATGGACTGTGGGAACGAGGCGATAAAATCAATCACGGCAGTGTCGAATTAAATGCTAGTTCGATCGGGATGGCCAAGGCCGCCCTCGAAGCGATTAATGGTTTAGACTTATTCGGGGCGCGGGGTTCGCAGGCATCGGTAATTCATGTCTTACCCGATGAGATCGCCCGCGCGCGCTTGACATTAGCGTCTTTATTACCGAGGGAGTCGAGTTCTAAAGAAACCGATGCGGCTTTGTTAAGTATCATCGGGTTCCCCGCTTTTGCAGTCCGCGATCCGCAGTTGGTGACGCGGACGCGTACCAAGATTATCGAGAAATTGGAGGGTAAATACGGCTGTAAGCGATTTTTGCGCGATGGACACCAAACTGTCCTCGAAGATACGACTCGCCTCCACTACGAGCCAGAGGAGCTGCTCAAGTTTGAAGACATTGAGTGCGAATGGCCGCTGTTTTTTACTTACTTGTATTTGGACGCCCTATTTAGTGGCGATGTCGCCGGGATCGAGAAATATCGTAACTTATTAGCAAATGTCGCGATCGAGGTAGATGGTACTCAGCTCTTGCCCGAATTATATTATGTCCCCAAGTCCGCGATCGCTGCCGAGCGAGCGCAGCCTCACTCTCAGACGCGGCTGCCCAATGAAAATCTGCCCTTAGTCTGGGCGCAAAGCTTGTACTTCTTGGGACAACTACTAGACGATCGCTTTTTGGCTCCTGGCGACCTCGATCCCCTCGGCAGACACCTCCAGATTGGCAATAAACGCCGCCGGACGGTGCAAATTGCGCTGATTGCTGAAGATACCGAACTACAAGCCCAATTAGCCGAATACGGCATTGCTACGCAACTTCCCACCCAAATCGAACCGATCCAAGTGCGTCAATCTACCGAGTTAGCCGCCGCCTATGCCCAAATCGGTCGCAATGATAAACTCGGGCTGACCGGACGTCCGATTCGGCGGCTGCGGAGTTTGACTACTTCGCGCATCTTTAATATTTGTGGGGAGACGATCGTCTTTTTACCCGCATTTCTAGATCGCCAGCAGTTTTATCTCACCTTCGACTATCATTTTCTGATTTCGCAGATAAAGGCCGAGATTGCTTATATTAGCGAACAGTGGACGCAGTTGGGGCGACCGACGCTAACATTATTATTGACTAAATCGTTATTACAAGAAGGTCAAGATGAATTTCAAGGCCAACAATATGCTTCGCCATTACTCGAATTAATTGCCGAATTCAAGCAAGGCAAGTGCAATGGTGTTCCGATTCGGATGGGTTCGCTCAATCAGTTAAAACTGACTGCTGGCA
>NZ_JANPGM010000571.1:0-2658 GCF_031423935.1 Chamaesiphon sp. VAR_69_metabat_338 | reverse complement strand
CGATCGAGTCGAAGTAGACGATCTTCTGGTGCTCCGGCAGATCCGATGCGTTAACCAACCCTTGTTGCTGGTGAGTCGATTGGTGTTGCTAAAATTGTGATAAAGAGTGACCTCGCATACCGTGCCATAAGTTAGCAAGGCTACAAACTGAATAAATGAATATGTTCTTGGGTGGAGGTAAATTAAACTATATGGAATTTTCGATCGCCACGCTGCTATCGCATGTTAGTCCTGAGAAGTTAGTTGCCCCAAAATTACTAGAAAAGAAGTTAGGTTGCGAGACCCCAGCGAGTATCGAACAATTGGATCTAGCTTTAGATTTACTAGAAAAAATCGGGATTTTGATTAAGGAAAAGGGGAAATTCCGCCGCGAACTGACCGATCGGGTGGTGGAAGCCAAGTTACGTTGTTCGAGTAAGGGGTTTTGTTTTGCAATTCAAGACCAAGAAAGCGCGGATGATATTTATATCCGTGAAAGTCATCTCAGTAATGCTTGGAATGGCGATCGCGTCTTAATTGAAGTCATCAAGGAAGGCACCCGACGGCGCAGTCCAGAAGGCGCAGTCAAGTTGATTTTAGAGCGGGCGAATCCTTCGGTATTGGCTAAAGTCAAAAAGCTAGAAACGGGTGACTATCGGGCGATTCCGCTGGACGATCGATTGTTATTCGAGCTGGAAGTGACGACTAACGGGCATCAGCCCAATGGTAACGGGCACGAGCAGATCGATCTCGATGAGATCTTGGATCATTTAGTCCATGTGGATGTGTTGCGTCATGCCATCGGTCAAGATTTGCCGATCGGTCGCGTGGCTAGAGTGCTGGGTACGACGGCAGAATCGGCAGCCGATATCGACATTGTGACTTGCAAGCACGATTTGCATCAAACATTTTCACCCGCAGTCGAAGCCGCTGCTGCGAAGATTACCAAAGGAGTTAAAGATCCGATCGCCGGTTCGCGCATCGATCTGCGGCACCTACCGACAATTGCCGTCAGCGCGCAGTCAGCACCGATCGATAGTGCGCTGACGATCGAGCAATTAGATGGTGAAATCTGGCGATTGGGCGTACATATCGCGGATATTGCAACATATCTAGTGGCTGACGATAGACTCGATCGCGAAGCAAAAAAACGCGGTACGGCTGTCTATTTGGGCGAAAATACTATTCCGCTGCTACCAGATGCCGTTCACCAAGCTTGTGGATTTATACCTGGAGCCGAACGGTTGGCTATTTCAGTGTTTCTCTCGCTCAACGATCGCGGCGAACTGATTGAGTTTAAGATCCAGCCGAGTCGCATTCAGTTAGATTGGTTGCTCGACCCCACCCAAATCGCCGCCACACTCGCTGGCGAACCCGCCCAAATCGACCCCCAAGCGATCGAAATCATCAAACCGATCTGGAACACGATTGCCCCAGCTTTTAGAGCGCAGCGACGTTCCCGAGGCGGATTGGAAGTCGATTTGATCCAGAAGCAAGCTCCATTCGCTGACGAAGGCAGGTTGGGCGTAATTTTCCTCGACGATCCGCAGTCGTTACTTACAGATGTAATGGTGATGGCCAATTACGCGATCGCCGTCCATCTCCAAGCTCTGCAAGTTCCAGGGATTTATGCCGTCCAGCACAATCCCGAACTCGTTGAAGTCAACGATACGATCAAGCTAGCGATCAATCTGGGATTAAATTTTGAAGGTGAAGTCGAAACCGAAGTCAGCGTTGCTGATTTGCAACGGTTGAGCCTCCAGTTTCCAGAGTCTCCAGTCCCCCAAGTCCTCAATTACCTATTCAAATCCCTGCTCAAAACCACGGTCTACAGCACGAAACCAGGTACGCATTTCGGACTGGCGATCGAGAATGGCTACACCCATGCAGTCTCACCTCTACAACGCTATCCCGATATTGCGATCCAGCGCGTCCTCCATGAGGTATTTGCCAACGGACGCGATCGCAAAACCTCCCGCGCCAAGGAAATCGTCGATCTGGGTAGCAGTAGCTGTCACGGCCAGATTACCTGGAATGTGCTCACGCCCACAGTCCAGCAAGACTTAGAAGCTCAAATCGCCGGATCGATCGCCCATCTCAACGATCGTACCAAGATCGCTCAAGATGCTGAAAACGATTTAGCTGGACTCCAAAAAGCCGAAAAAATGAAAGCTCGCACCGGCGAGATTTTTCAGGGCTTAATTACTGGGGTGCAATCCTATGGCTTCTTTGTAGAGATCGAAGACTCCCTGGTCGAAGGTTTGGTACATGTCAGTTCGCTCAAAGATGACTGGTACGAATTTCGCCCTCGTTATGCTTGTCTGGTCGGTCGCAAAAACCGCACTTCATACCGACTGGGCGATCGCGTCGAAGTTCAAGTCAAGAGTGTAGACTACTACCGCCAACAAATCGATCTAGTTACAGTCACTAGTATGTTGTCCGAAGCTGCCAATGAAGAAGATGCACCAGCAGTCGATTCAGCAGATTCGCTAGATTCAGGAGACTCGGGAGATTCACTTTCGATCGAGTCGCCGGAAGTCTCTGAGTTTGAACCACTAACTGAGGACGACTAATCTCCTAAATCCTCCAGCCGTAGTGTAGAGGCGATCTTCGGGTCGGGGCAATTCATAAAGCGACCAAAATCGCGCTGAGGTTTCCCCAGCGTGCGTTTTGGTCAAG
>NZ_JANPGM010000570.1:0-4755 GCF_031423935.1 Chamaesiphon sp. VAR_69_metabat_338 | reverse complement strand
GATCGCGCTCATTTACTGGAGTTTTACTCGACCTGGGAAGTTTGAGGCAATTGCGCTGCGGCTATCTTCTATTCGCCAATTTAAACCAGAGCTATTGGGCTACAATGATGGCAGCTTATCGGCTGTTACGTCAGCGATCGCCCAAAACTTCGGAATGTAAATCCAGACTCAATCATTTGCAAATCGTTGGCGTAGCCCCTCATTGGATAATCGCTTGGTGGCGATTTTTAGTTTGTTTAATTATCAATAATTTAATTAAATTTTTTGCGTCAAATTAGGTTAATAATTCATGACTCTTGCCTTAGAACAGATCGACCGGATTGTCGGAAATCAACATCATAATCCCTTTGAGATTTTAGGTCCTCATCAAGTTAAGGAAAATGGGAAAAATGTTTGGGTAGTGCGGAGCTATATGCCCAATGCCGAGTCCGTCTCGGTGATGATTCCCGACGCGCGGCAAGAGTACCCGATGCAATCGGAGCATCATCCGCACTTCTTCAGTTGCACGATCGATCTGCCGGAGTTGAGCAACTACCAGCTCAAGATTACCGAAGGCGGACACGAACGCGTCATTTACGATCCTTATGCGTTTACTTCGCCATTATTGAGTGACTTTGATATTCACTTATTTGCCGAAGGCAATCATCACCGGATTTATGAAAAACTCGGGGCGCATCCGATCGAAATCGAAGGCATTAAGGGCGTCTACTTTGCGGTTTGGGCACCGAATGCGCGCAACGTTTCGGTAATTGGTGATTTTAACTACTGGGATGGCCGCAAGCATCAAATGGCCAGACGAGCCAATGGGATCTGGGAATTATTCATTCCCGAACTCAAAGTCGGCACCTCTTATAAATACGAAATCAAAAATCAAGACGGTCATCCTTACGAAAAAACCGATCCCTACGGATTTTATCAAGAACCGCGTCCGAAAACGGCCTCGATCGTTGCCGATCTGAACGTCCACCAGTGGCAAGATGAGGAATGGATCGAAAAGCGTCGCCATAGCGATCTCCTGCGTCAGCCGATCTCGGTCTACGAGTGTCATCTCGGTTCCTGGTTACATGCCGCAGCCGGCGAACCAGCGCAATTACCCGACGGCACGACCTCTCCAGCGGTAATTGTTTCTGACTACAATCCAGGAGCGCGGTTTCTGACCTATCGTGAATTAGCCGATAAATTAATTCCCTACGTCCAGAATTTAGGCTTTACCCATATCGAACTGTTGCCTATCTCCGAGCATCCTTTCGATGGCTCCTGGGGTTATCAGGTGACGGGTTATTACGCGCCGACATCGCGACACGGTTCGCCTGAAGATTTCATGTATTTTGTCGATCGTTGTCACCAAGCTAATCTTGGCGTGTTGGTCGATTGGGTACCCGGACATTTTCCCAAAGATGGCCACGGATTACCCTTCTTTGATGGCACACACCTCTACGAACATGCCGACCCCCGCAAAGGCGAGCATAAAGAGTGGGGGACGTTAATCTTTAATTACGGGCGGAATGAAGTCAGAAATTTCCTCTACGCCAATGCTCTATTCTGGTTTGATAAGTACCATATCGATGGCATTCGCGTCGATGCCGTCAGTTCGATGCTGTACCTCGACTATTGCCGCGAACCAGGGGAATGGGTCGTCAACCAGTATGGCGGCAGGGAAAATATCGAAGCCGCCGACTTCTTGCGTCAAACCAATCATCTCATCTTTAGCTACTTCCCTGGCGCACTCTCGATCGCCGAAGAATCCACTTCTTGGCCGATGGTGTCCGCGCCTACATACCTGGGCGGCTTAGGTTTTAACCTCAAGTGGAACATGGGGTGGATGCACGATATGCTCGATTATTTTGAGATGGATCCCTGGTTCCGCCAGTTCCACCAAAATAACATTACCTTCAGCATGTGGTACAACCACAGCGAAAACTTCATGCTCGCCCTCTCGCACGATGAGGTCGTTCACGGTAAGAGCAATATTATTGGCAAAATGCCCGGTGACGAGTGGCAGAAACTTGCAAATATGCGCTGCCTCTACGCCTATATGTTTACCCACCCCGGCAAGAAAACCCTATTTATGGGGATGGAGTTTGCCCAGTGGAGCGAGTGGAATGTCTGGTCGGATCTGGAATGGCATCTCCTGCAATTTGCTCCACACCAGCAAATGAGTCAATTTTTGGCGGAACTCAATTACGTCTACCGTCACGAACCCGCACTTTATACTCAAGACTTTGAGGAAGCTGGGTTTGAATGGATTGATTGTACCGATAGTCGCCATAGCGTGGTGTCCTTTATCCGCCGCGATAAACATACTGACGATTGTGTAATTGTCGTCTGCAATTTTACACCGCAACCTCATGCACATTATCGAATTGGCGTACCCGAACACGGTTTTTATCACGAGTTATTTAATAGCGATGCCCGTAAATATGGCGGTAGCAATATGGGCAATCTGGGCGGAAAATGGGCAGATGAATGGTCGATTCACAATCGCAAATTCTCACTAGATCTGTGTATTCCTCCTTTGGGTGTATCGATCTTTAAACTCGATCGCGAACGCACTGCCGCAGCCTATGAGTGGCGGGACAAAAACGCGATCGAGGGGACATAGACTCGATCGAACCAGATTAAATAATGGCATGGGTAAATCATCAATTACCCATGCCATTATTTTTTAAATATTTTATGTTTGAGTAATGTCTGCAGCCAATTGAGATCGATCGACTAAATTACCGTATTTTGACTGAATTTAATCCTGTCACCAACTAAAACTCTAGTTGTATGGTATTATCAAAACTACAAAATAGATCGATATCTTAGATAAATAATTTAACATTTTATTGCTACTATTTTGGGATTTGTATTTAATATCTAAATGGAGATAACCAATGTCTAGATCGATTTCTCGGATCGGCTTGCTACTACTAACGAGTGCGATCGCGATTGCCACTAACAGTTGTGGCGGCGGTGCCAGTAAAATCACCCAGTGTAGCAGCATCGCCACAGTTGTTAAAGAAGTAGTAACAGCAGCCAAAGAGCTTGATGCTCTCGTCAGTAAAGATTCGGCTAAGGAGGCGAAGCTCTTTAGCGATATGTCTGTAAAAATGCAGGGATTTAGCAAAAAACTGCAAGCAGTAAAAATCCAAGATGAAAAATTAAAAGGGTATCAGTCAAGTTTTGCTCAAACCTATCAAGATTATGCTAGGGCCTTCGATAAATTAGCACCTTCAATGAAGTCAAAAGACCAGAAGGCGATCGATAAAGGTGTAGCTGAAATGAATAATCTATCTACTAAGGAATCAGCATTAGGCAAAGAAATGGCTAAATACTGTATTAGCAAGTAGGAATAATAATCTAGTGCTGGAATCGAGTTGTGAAGGGTGGATTGTCGATTCTAGAACAATTTTTCAAATCGGCAACGGTGATATTTACGATCGCTACCCAACCATGCTTTTCACGAACTGCCGCAGCCTATGAGCGATCGATCCTATGCACCCTCGATCGCTAATCAAAATTACAGTTAAAACAGTTCTGAAATTGTATAGATTATGATTGTTGTTTAAATCTAGAGAAATCCACCGATCGGATTGGCAGATCGCATAAGAGTAGATTTTGCTACTTTGTCAAAATTTTCAACCAGACCAAGCGATGAGATCTTTTCTGCTAAAATAGTCGAGCGATCGAAACTTAAATTTTTTGGTTTTTATCGCTGCCATTCTTGAAAATTTATTTAATATCTATTGGAGCTAACCAATGTCTAAATCGATCGCGCGAATTTGTTTGTTAATAGCAGCAGGGACGATCGCTGTGGCGACGACCAGTTGCGGAGCCAGTAAAGTAAGCCAATGCAATAGCATTGCTAAGGTCACCAAAGAGGTAGAAACTGCTGCCAAAGATTTTGATTCGCCAGACACTAAAGATCCAGCTAAGGCAGCTCAAATATTTAGTAATATGGCGGTGAAGAGTCAAGGATTTAGCAAAACTATTCAAGCACTAGATCTCCAAGATGAAAAACTAAAAAATTTTCAGTTGCGTCTGGTCACAATGTATGAATCTTATAATAAAACATTCAGTAAAATTGCTCCAGCCATTAAAGCAAAAGATGCTGCAGCATTCAATAGTCAGCTAGCTGAAATAAAATCTGAATCTGTGAAGGAGGAGGCGTTGGGCAAAGAACTGAGTGCATACTGCACGGGTAAATAACACTTTAATTTGGACGCGTTCCGATTGCATGGCGATACTTAACTCGCCATGCAATCGGACAATATAGCGATCGAGATAATGGGTCTAATCTAATTAGCACGGTCTGGATTTATACTAGTGGGTGAGCCGATACTGGCGGGAAGCACGCATCACGCACTCATTAAGCTCTTGAGGTAATCGATCGCTTCAAAATGCGGCGCAACTCTGGCTTAGTGGCGTAGCGTTTTCAGAAGCGATCGGCTGGCTGCCGATCGACAAAAAATTCACTATTTATTTGAGCGTATAATTAAGATTGTAAAAGTTTCGGAATTGATGGACGATCGGCGATCTAGAATGAGGTTACGAAAAACTTGTAAGAAATCGGTTCGAGTCGAAATAAAATAGAGCCGATCTAGTTTCGATCGGATACTTGTAATCGCTGTTACGGAGGGCATTTGCAATGAGAACACATCTAGATAAATTTTACAAACTAGTAGCCAAGAACCAATCTCTAGCTCAGCAATTTGATACGATCGTCGAGAGAACAGACTTTCCCAAATTAGCAGTTCAACTCGGTGCAAA
>NZ_JANPGM010000569.1:0-2108 GCF_031423935.1 Chamaesiphon sp. VAR_69_metabat_338 | reverse complement strand
TGCCTCTTGCTGCCATCCGATCTGTCACCGATACTAAGTCAGCTTGCAGTTGGCGGTTTTCACTTTGCAACGCCATAATTTTGTTTTTAATCGGTGCCAAGCGTTCGGCAAATTTGCGCGTATAAACCTTGGGTAGCTCTCGAATGACTTGTTCCAACATCTGGCCGCGTTCGGTGAGTTCGCGGATGGTTTGGCGCAGTCCCTGAATCTCGACATCTCGACGTTGGAGTTGGTCTTGATAGAAATGTACCTGATGCTCGACGCCTTGGAGTTGTTCGCGCAGCAATCTTACTTCTGCCCGATAGTCGCCAGCTACTTCTGGTCTGGGTGCATAGGGCGTATGATCTTTGACGAGCCGAAATAGCTCTTGCGAGAGTTGCTGAACGAGTTTGTCGCGGGTACTGAGTTCTTCACGAAACCGAGCGATCTCGGCTTTCAATGTCGATATATTAGTGGCTTGAGTTTGGTTCACGGGGTATTACCAACAGTTTGAGCGTGGAAATACCCTGACTTTATCAGTTTGTTCGTGTTGTCGCAACAGTTTAGGGAATAGGGATTGGGTGGATGTTCGATCGCCAAAGGCACAACCTAGCAGCCGGAATAGTAGTTAATGACTAAATATCGATCGAGGAGTAGTTACAATCCATGCCGGAAGATGCTTATAACAGCGAACAGATTCAAGTAATATCTGGTATTGAAGGCGTTCGGAAAAGACCAGGTATGTACTTTGATCGAACGGACTCATTCGGGACAGAGCAGTTTGTCTACGAGCTGGTTTCTAATACGCTCGATTGCTATCTAGCTGGGACAGCAACATTCGTAAGTGTCGAGATCGACGAAGGTAATATTACAGTTGTCGATGATGGATTGGGATTGCCATTCGATCGATCGAGTAATATTCCAGGGATGAGTTTGGCGACTGAGTTTCTGACGGTTCTCCACTCTACTGGTTCGAGAGATGGACATGCCCCTCACGTACATACGAGAAATATCCACGGTGTGGGATTGGCAATTCTCAATGCGGCTAGCTCTCAGATGAAGATTCAAAGTTGGCGGGATGGAGTTCTGTGGGAGCAAAGATTCGAGCGAGGAGTGCCACTATATGAACAAACAATTATCGATCGCGGAACGGGTCGCGGTACCAGGATTGAAGTCACTCCAGATCCAGAACTTTTCCCAGGATCGCAGCCCCGATTGGATGTGGTGAGGCGAAATTTATTTGAGACTGCTCATTTAGTCAAAGGCATTGAAATTAGATTGAATCGGGAGCGATTTTATGCGCCGCAAGGCTTGGTGCAACTGCTGCCGTTTATGGGTGCCAACGTCAATCTTGACGATCGACACAATAGTTTTTTGCCCTTTCACACAACTGTAAAAAGCGATCGAGTCCTCATCGATGCGGTCGCTTACGGCTCGATTACCTCGAAACAGCCAATCATTTATTCTTGGGTAAATGGTGGCGTATCGGCAGAAGATGGTAGTCACGTGAATGGGTTTTTAAAAGCACTCCAGCAGGTTAATTGGCAACCAGCATTGGTGCTGATTCATGTGGTGATGTTCGATCCAGAATTTGCAGGGCCAACCAAAACGAAG
Organism: Chamaesiphon sp. VAR_69_metabat_338; assembly: GCF_031423935.1. NCBI lineage: Bacteria > Bacillati > Cyanobacteriota > Cyanophyceae > Gomontiellales > Chamaesiphonaceae > Chamaesiphon > Chamaesiphon sp. VAR_69_metabat_338. Next base: position 515 of record NZ_JANPGM010000569.1, on the reverse strand, counting down.
TTAGTCGCACCCAAAATTGCCAAGATAGTCAGAGGAGCTTTACGCGAACCATTAGAGCAGTATTGCGATCGGCTGGGAAGTGCAGATCCCAGGCGAAATCCATGAATAATTCCCATATTTTAAAATTCACAATTAATCTGTAGGGGTGCCCCTGTCTTGTCTTGACGCACACAACCGGGAGGAAACCTCCCGGTCGATGCGTCGCTGACTGAAACACATGCTGTAGGCGAGCAAAGCGAGACGTGTCGCTATACGGGAACCTCCGCGTGATTTCAGTCGCTGTCTTGACTGAAACACATGCGGAGGGAACCTCCGCGTGATTTCAGTCGCTGTCTGGTCGTTTTTTTATTCGGGGGAACCCTAGACATAAAAACGCCCCTTTTGGGTACCCTCATCGATGTGGGGTAAGCACAAGGCATTACTCCTACGGACTAATTGTGAGAAATGAGGCATGATACGATCGATCGACTGCGCTTTGATAACTACACGACGATTCGAGATCCCGGCTTATGATA
>NZ_JANPGM010000568.1:0-2470 GCF_031423935.1 Chamaesiphon sp. VAR_69_metabat_338 | reverse complement strand
TATTTACCGATCGCTCCTCATATTTTTTAGAGCACTCAAATGGTGCGTTGCTATTTATTCCCACCTATTGTCGTTTTTGAATGCTGATAAAACTGTAATTTTTGTTACCAATTTGCAACAAGGTATTGACATATCTCATTTTTTGGAATCATAAAATACTGCAATTAAAAACAGTATCAATTGCTACGATCTCTGCTAAAAATCAGTTAATAAAAAATTATTTTAATGATAATTAAAGCTAATATTAAAAGTGCCAATTAAACACGATCGAATTGCGATCGATTGCAACCGCCAAAACTATGAGAATTCTCGATCGGTGTTGCATTAAGGTACGATCGATAGTGCTCGACTAACATTCATGTGAGAGCAGAGCTATTAATCGATCTGGTACCAGCAAGGCTAGAAGTAGGCAAATTGAGGACTCGATCGGGTTTGAGACGCAGCTAGAGATCCGAGCAGTTATAATCGAGTTATCATCCCCTTTCATAAAGTGTGGGCTTTGCCCGATCGTTATACTGATGCTGACAATCACCCCCGAACACGAAAAGCTCATTCAAAATCACTTGGATACCGGACGTTACGCTAACGCTGAGGAAGTCCTAGCAATCGCCCTACAACTACTCGCTCGTCTCGATACCGAACATCAAACCTGGATCGAAGAAACCCGTCAACAAATTGCTATCGGGATCGCCGAACTCGATTCGGCAGAGCCGACGCTACGCGAACGCGGCGAAGGCGTTGATGGTGCAACTGCGATGGAGGGATATCTTCAGCAATTTCAGGCGGCACGGCAAACGCGGCTCTCATGAATTTTATCCTCGCACCCAGTAGCATCCGAGACTTAGATCGACTATCTCAATACTTTCTGGAAACCAATGTTGAAGCAGGAGAACGGTTATTTAAGACACTCAACCAAAAGTTTTATAACTTGACTCAGTTTCCAAATCTTGGAAAACCATACCCTCATCTCGATCCCAATATTCGAGGATTACTGGTTGAGAAATACATCATTTTTTATCGCGTCACCGAGACTCAAGTTGAGATTGTCCGAGTTGTGGATGGAAGATAAGATCTAACACAACTCTTTATCACGGAAGACTAGCTGCGAATTGTCATAATATTAGCGATAGCTTTCGTTAGAATACACCAACGATCGCCAGAACAGTAGAATTGATTGCGCCTATAAGATCGGTCATTGGGGTTAAATTCGAGCTATGGTGGGAATAATATTGATAGAAGCAAGTAGAGTAGATTGAATGCTTGTTCCTCAGATGCTCTAGCTTATAGACCCCGCTTACTCCAAGAAAGTACATTACTATGACACGACCTATCGCTAACATGTCACAGAACTGCATATTTTCATGTATTTAATAGGATTGGTGGGTTAATTATTCTGACAAGAGTTCAGACAAAATATTCGATCTCAGCGGATGGTCGATCGATCTTCAATTAATATTAAAGACTTGTAGGGGCAAGTTTATGCAAATAACCTGCGATTCTTACTAGCAATTTACAAACAAACCTGCCCTCCCTGCAGCAATTAAAAATGTCACAAGCAGACGGTTAATGATCGGGGATGAATCTTCGTAAATCTCTGGTGGGGAGGGCAGGTTTGCTGGGAGATGATTTGCGATCGACATAGACTACTTGCATAAACCTGCCCCTACAGACCCTGGATAAATGCTGATGGATTGCGATCCTCTTAATGCAGATTTATAACTGTATTAGCAATCTAGATTATTGACTTAACAACCGCCTGGATGAATCGGTCGATCGACAAAAAATATTACTATAATAAAGTATTACTTCCGAGGCTAAAAACATGAATGAAAATAATGATGCTATTCTCCAAGCCATTCAAGCAGGATTTGCAAATAACGAACGCCAGTTTAACGATATACTTGCCAGCAACAGTCGGATTGAATCTAGGCTAGCTAATCTTGAAGCGGAAGTAGCCGAAATCAAAACTAAACTTGCTAAAGTTGAAAATCGGATGCATACAGTCGATCTCCGTCTGAATGGAGTCGATAGCCGACTGATTGATTTTTCTGATGATATCCGTGGCTTGCAAACTCAACAAAATAGAGTCAGCGAATATCTTTTCAATCGACCACAATAACTGTCTAGTGAATAATATTTTACGGCATGAGACTATCGATCGAGATATACCCAATTGTTACAGAGCGACAGTCGATCGATTTTACCTCGATCGCCATTAGCAACTTGCCCCACGAACTGGGTGATAATTGACTACATAATAATTGCTAACCGATCTTCGCTCCTACCATGTCAGAAACATCGATCGAATCTACGCTCCACGAAGAGCGACTATTTAGCCCCTCCGCTGAATTTTCTCAAGCGGCACAGATTAAGAGCTTAGCTGAATATGAAGCTCTCTATGCCCGCGCCAAAGCCAATCCCGAACAGTTTTGGGCGGAACTCGCCGACAGCGAACTGCATTGGTTTAAAA
>NZ_JANPGM010000567.1:0-2719 GCF_031423935.1 Chamaesiphon sp. VAR_69_metabat_338 | reverse complement strand
ATTTTAGCGGCGATCGCGCAGCAATTACCCATTCGGGGGATGGCACATATTACGGGTGGCGGTTTGCCAGAAAATTTACCGCGCTGTCTGAGTGCGGGTCATTCCATTCAGCTCGATCTGACTAGCTGGCAGATTCCAGCCGCATTTCAATGGTTGGCGAAAGCCGGAAATGTGGCTCCGGTGGATATGTTTAATACTTTTAATATGGGGATTGGCTATGTGGTAATCGTGCCAGCAACGGCGGCTGACGAATCGATCGCGTTTTTTAAGTCTCAAGGGATTGAAGGTTATGCGATCGGCACTGTCGTGGCGGGCGATCGATCTTTGCTAGGAATACCTCAGTAGATCTTTTATTGCCATTGGGGTTGGGGATTTCAACCCCAGCTCTTCGGTGCGTTACGCTTGCGCGATAACACACCCTACGATATTCTCACTGGGGTTAAGATTGCAAACCCCAACTATCAACTGTTTAAATCGATCGAATCACTCATCAAATTGACACCCAGCCAATTGCTGAGTTCTCTAGCCAGCCATTTAATTTCGCGTTCGGTGAGATCTTGGCCGGTGCTGAAGATCCGGATCGGATCGGTCTGCCGGAGTTCCAGTAACAGGTTGACCTTGGGGGTTTTGAGGTCTGCTGGCTGATACCTATCGACAATTACTTGGCTGATTTCTGTGGTTTTGAGGTGTTTGGGGCGACCGCGATCGAGTCCGTAGAGGTGCTGCGAGAGAGTAAATTGCTTGCGATCGATCGTTAATAGCGTGTGTGAGAGGAATTTATCCGCCAGATCGAATGATAGATGTAATCCAGTTTTCAGCAACCACAATGTTACTGGCAGGACAAACAGCAACGCTACGCTCAAACCAACTTTGACCGCCAATTCTGTAGTTGAAATCGTCAGTGGAATCGAGATGTAAACTGTGAGTGCGATGAGGGTTAGCACTGCAAAATCGGTTATCCCCGCCAGCCCGAGTTGATGAACGGCAACTCGATCGGGTCGAAACCGTGCCGGAATCCTTAGCTGGAGCCGATCGGCTCTGCTCTTAAGTTGAATTTTGCTCCCAGAAGGTTGACGCATGATGGCTAAATCGATTGACGGTTGAGGGTTAATTCAGGTCGGAATTTTGGGTGAATGGCGATCGGCCGATCGAAGCCAGTCGATTGCTGGCGAGATCTTGGCTGCCGAGCTGTTGTTGCAAGGATTGGCTGGGGTCGATCGTGATGCCAGTCGTGCCGGTGGGGTCATTCGCGCGATCGGCACTCCACAACAGCCACCGACTTCCAGGCGCGAGCGTGGATGGCTGTGTCGATCGATTCGTCAGGCACACGACGGGAATTGCGGGCAGTTCGCTGGCGATCGATTCGTTCGGTTGCACGGCGGCGAGGGTTTCTAATACCTGTCTAGTGCCAGCAATTAAGCCGGTGCTAGCCGTCCAGAGTTGCACGTCCAACCGCGCGTTGGCGTAGAAATACAGCGTACAAGCGGCAATTACCGCCTGTTCAAAGTCAGCAGCATCCCAATCGGCACTACTATCGAGATAGATCGCCAGATCTTGGCCGCCGCGATCGATCTCCAGTTCGCGTACCTGAAAGTTGCCATACCGCGCGCTGGTGCGCCAATGGATCGATCGCATCGGATCGCCATAGCGGTAAGGACGCAAGGATCGAGTCACGCCTTCACTGGCAGCTTCGAGCCGCCGGTCTGCAAACTGCCGATTTTGGCGATCGGGACTACCCATCCCATCGATGAGCGGACAGCGATCGAGTTTGAGTGCGGGTGGATACACGTAGGCGATCGCTGGAGCCAACCGCTCCCGCCGACACCAAAACAGACCGAGTGGCGCGCCATTGAGCAGAGCGACTTTTCCCCACTGATAGAGGCCGCGTTGGGCGGTCGGCTGTCGGTAGATCCATTTATAATGATTTTGAGGTGAGATCTGCTCGATCGCCACGATTGGCAAATTGCTGCCGCTGAAGCTGGTCAGATCTCGGACTTGAAATAAGGTTTGTACTTGCGAGGTGGAATTGTGAATTGTCAGGGCAATCTCTAGATCGGCACCAGCGGTAACTGGCAAAATCGGCTGGCGATCGACTGTAAGGGCTTGGAGCGATCGCGGCGGTAAAATTGCGCCGACGCTCAGTAAGGCGACACCGATACCACTCAATACATAAAGCCAGCCAGCCATCGTATTCGTTGCCGCACCAAAAAAGCAGATTGTCAGCAGCCCTAGCAACCAGCCCCCATAGGCTGGAGTTACCCATTTAGTTTCCAGCCAGGTTGTCGCACGATTGAGCATGAGCATTGAGATCGATCGCTCTAGATCGGTCGTTGATATTAGTTAGAGTACCCACGCGCTGGCGATCGAGCACTGACTTGGCAATTCTCATGCTGTTCGCGTTGGCGAAGCCTGCCGTAGGCACAGCGTCTGCCTGCGCAGAGATGCTACGCGAACGAGGTTGGGCACAGAAGATAGATTGCCGCAGATGTCACACTCACTACAATATCGATCCGAACCCGCGTAAACACGGTAAAATTTTTATCTATGTGCCCTCCGTAAGCTCTGTGCATTTCACCCGTTGTCTCGATTTAAAATCCCCTCATCGCGAAATTGTCAACTGTCAACTGTGCTAGGTATTCATGACGCTCCAAATCTACCAAGGTGTTTCGGCTTATTATCATCGATCGGCGATAATTATTTTGCTAGTTGGCTTCTTAGT
>NZ_JANPGM010000566.1:0-1947 GCF_031423935.1 Chamaesiphon sp. VAR_69_metabat_338 | reverse complement strand
CGTTTACAACTTGGTTATTCCAAAATATTACTAAGTACGATGCGATCCACGTTCATGCCTTATTCTCCTATACTTCTACCGTCGCGATGTCGATCGCAAGGCTAAAAGGTGTCCCATACATCACCACGCCACATGGTCTGTTGTGTGAATGGTCGCTCCAGCAAAGCGCACAGAAAAAGCAAGCTTATCTCAAGTTAGTCGAACGAGCCAATCTCGATCGCGCTCGTGCCATTCATGTTACCTGCGAGCAAGAACGCGATGATGTTGTTGCTTTAAATTTTAAATCTCCTATCTCGGTTCTTCCATTGGCTCTAACCCAGATGCCAGTATCGATCCCCGATGCGGCCAATCTGCTGCGGCAAAGTTTGAATTGTCCCGCAGACGAACCAATTATTTTGTTTTTAGCGCGACTACATTACAAAAAAGGCTTGGAGTATCTAATTCCCGCGCTCGGTAAGTTGGGAGATCGCCGTTTTACATTGGTAATTGCCGGAACTGGTACACCTGCCTATGAAGCCGAAATTAAGGCTCTCATAGTAGCTGCTGGGATCGAAAATCGTACTCGCACGATCGGTTTTGTTGAAGGGACTCAAAAAGATTTATTAATTCAAGGTGCCGATTTATTTGCTCTGACCTCTCACTCCGAAAACTTTGGGATTGCTGTTTTAGAAGCTTTAATTGTAGGTACCCCAGTGTTGTTAACTCCTGGTGTCGGTTTGGCTAGTGTCGTGCGCGATAACGATCTCGGTTATGTAGCAGATCTAAATGTCGATGCTATCGCCCAGGCTCTCGATCGACATTTAATCGATCCAGATCGATCGAAAGTGATGGGAGAACGCGCTCGCCAGTTTGCGATAGCGAACTATAATTGGGATAAAATTGCCGTGGATCTGATTCAAGTTTATCAGTCGATTATCGATCGCCAGCCAATATTATAATTTTACCAAACATTGCTGAGCTTTAAGTGAATCACATTCTCGAATCAGCAAAAAATAATCGAGATCGCCCTCGAATGTATTATCTCGAATAACTGAGCATATTTAAGCGATATACATGCATATTGAAACTATTACTCCACTGATTCTAACTTATAACGAAGAGCCTAATGTCGAGCGAACGCTCCAAAAACTTAGTTGGGCGAAAGAAATTATCGCGATCGATAGTTATAGTGAAGATCGCACATTAGAAATTCTTAATTCTTATCCTCAAGTTAAACTATTTCAGCGCAAGTTTGATACGCATACGCAGCAATGGAACTATGGCTTAGAGCAGATAAAATCTGAATGGGTTCTATCTTTGGATGCCGACTACGTACTAACAGATGCCTTGATTGAGGCATTCAGCGTGCTTGAAGATCCAAGTATTAACGGTTACTCAATTCCTTTTAAATATTGTGTATTTGGTAAGCCCTTAAAAGGCACTATCTTACCACCTCGCTTGGCTTTATTTAGAAAGAATAGTGCCACATATATAGATGATGGTCATACCCAACTATTAAAACTTGAAGGTCGATCGAGTCAACTCGATCGTTATATTCATCATGACGATCGGAAGCCACTCAGTCGCTGGCTATGGGCGCAAGATCGCTACATGGTTATCGAATCAGCCAAACTATTAAACACACCCGATCTCGAATTAAGTTGGGGAGATCGGCTGCGCAAAAGGAAAATCTTCGCACCAGCGGTGATTTTAATTTACTGCTTGATTGTCAAAGGTGGCATCCTCGATGGCTGGCAGGGTTGGTATTACGCTTTTCAACGCACTCTTGCCGAACTTTTACTGGCGATTCACATCATCGAAGCAGAGCATCTCAAACCAGAATGCCGCTAGCCTTCAATGTGTACCCAGAGCGATCGAGTCAGGATCGTCTACTGCGACTAAGGACAGTTTTCGTTCCTTAATTGGCTGGGCGGGGTTGCCAGCATAAATCGTCATCGGAGCAAGCGA
>NZ_JANPGM010000565.1:0-2466 GCF_031423935.1 Chamaesiphon sp. VAR_69_metabat_338 | reverse complement strand
TCAGCTTGCGTTCATCCACGCTTCAAGATCCACCGCTGATTCGGCTGAACTATCTGCAAAGTGAAACTGATGTCCAAACCCTAGTTGTCGGGATTAAACGACTCCGCCAAATCTTTGAGACTCATGCCTTTGATGAGTTTCAAGGGGTGGAGCTAGCTCCGAGTCTCGACATGCAAAGCGATAAGGCGATCGCATCTTACGTCCGATCGGCTTGCGAGACGATGTACCATCCAGTCGGCACCTGCAAAATGGGTACTGACTCAATGGCAGTAGTAAACCCCGAACTGCGGGTACATGGGATCGAGGGATTGCGAGTGGTCGATGCTTCGATTATGCCCACGATCGTGACAGGCAATACGAACGCACCTACCATTGCGATCGCTGAAAAAGCCGCCGATTTAATTAAAGCTGCACATTACTTACAGCAAAGACTTTTAGCACTGGCATAGGATCTCCAAAAGAGCGATCGAGGAATGTTCGATCGCCACGACAGAGGTGGTAGGCGCATCTGGTGTGGCGATCGATTGGCGATTTAAAAGCAACCGTTTCCAAAAAATTATCTCAAAGGGTATATTATGAACGCGAACTCTACCACTCTGACAGAGCAACCCGATGTACTACGAGAACACATCGATAGCAGCCTCACCAAAGCACAAGCACAAAAGAGCATCCTCAAACGCAACAATTCTCGCTACAGTACAACCAACGCTATTCTCGGCGCGGTCGCCGCAGTATTAGCAGGAACCGCAGGAACGGTTGGCAAAGCAGCGACCTGGAAACCGATCTGTCTGTTTGCTGCTGTCTGCTCAGTGGGTGCAACAGTGACAGCAAAACTGCAAACGACCGACCAGTTGACTGAAGTGAGTGAATGCGTGGGACAGCTTAAAGTACTCAAATTTGAAACCGTTCCGCTCACCTATGATTCAAAACAAGTTGGCGAGAAATATCAGCAAATTCTCCTCACCTTCGATGTTTGACAGACCTCGTGTGAAAGTATTTATTCGATATGCCAACTTTGACGACAGGAAATACGAACGCACCGACGTTGGCGTAGCCTCTGTCTTGTCTTGATTCGCTGTCTTGACTGAAACACATGCGGAGGGAACCTCCGCGTGATTTCAGTCGCAAACCGTCGGGAAACAGAGGCGTGCGCGAATCGCTGTCTTGTCGCAGTTGTATGGGCGGGAAACCCGCCCACACTGCGCCGCTGACTGAAACACATGCGCCAGGTATCCTCCGCGCGTTGGCGTAGCCTCTCCCGTGGAGAATCTAAGTCGCTCCCCTGGAGAATCGCGATTACCTGCTTCGTAAGCGCAAGCTACGCTAACGCGAAGCGTCGGCTCTGCCGAAACGCGGCTACGCCAACGCTGAAAAAGCAGCGGATTTAATTAAAGCTGCACATCACTTACAGCAAAGACTTTTAGCGTTGGCATAGTATATCGCCAACGCCAACACTATTAGGAAGATCGAAATGCTGCAAACAACCAACATCAAACTCCAGTCTCAAGGACAATCCATCGCCCCCAGTCTTGAAATCCAGCGGCTGCATCTATTTGTGGGGAAGTGGAAGACAGAAGGAGAAACTCACGCCAGGGCGGATGCCCCAGCCGTCAAGGTAGCCTTCATGGACACTTATGAGTGGATGCCTGGTAAGTTTTTTCTGGTTCACCGTGCGGACGGACAGATTGGGAATGAGCAGTTAAACACGCTCGAATTCATCGGTTACGATCCTTCGAGCCAGACATACACCTGTCACAGCTTCGATAGTCGCGGCAACTCCGACTTATTCCAAGCCACTCTCCGCGACCACACATGGACGATTGAGGGGAAATCATCACGATTTACGGGCGTATTCACCAGTACTGGCAGCACTTTGACAGGCAAATGGGAGCAGTCCAGCGACGGTGTGAATTGGCTCCCTTGGATGGATGTGAAATTGACGAAAATCTCGTAGACGAGTTATTACCACGGATGCAGCGATTCTCACCCTTGTTGGCGTTGGCAAAGCCTGCCTGTCTTGACTGAAACACATGCGGAGGAAACCTCCGCGTGATTTCAGTCGCTCCGCGCGCGAGAAACATCACTGTATCCATCATCAAACATTGGGAAGCTCCAAATATGTCACGCAAAGCAATCGCTACAAAAGTCCAATCTCTACAGCCACCGCTCACCCCCAGTCCCGAACTCCGTCGTCTGGATATATTTGTCGGCAAGTGGCAGACAGAAGGGCTGTCTTATGGATCGGGACAGTCGAAGGAAAACCCCTATGACTCAGCCGTCCGGTGGTCGAGTGAGGAAACCTACGAGTGGCTACCAGGTGGGTTCTTTCTCGTTCACCACTGTGATGGGCAAATCGGCGACGCACCGATAAATGCGATGGAGACGATTGGCTATGATGCCGCAAGCCAGACATATCCCTCCCAGTTCTTTGACAATTATGGCGGAATTCATCTCGGTCATTGGAGT
>NZ_JANPGM010000564.1:0-8348 GCF_031423935.1 Chamaesiphon sp. VAR_69_metabat_338 | reverse complement strand
ATGACCGATAGATTGCATCACGCCCATTAAACTGTAATCAATTTTGTAAATCATCTTAGTTAATAAGTATCCAAATTAGAATACATGTCAATATCAATAGAAAGCTAATCCAAATTCCTACTTATAATGCCCTCGATCGTTTTAGTAACTGCTATAGCTCGATCGGTATCGCCGCGATCGAGACAGAATGCTTCAGCTTGCCGATCGGCATCGATCGTTTCAGTTTTCCGTGGATTTTGTTGCAACTTATCCAGAATTGCTGTACTCGAAAATTCTAACGATGATTCGCTCTTGACTGGTGCGTGGCTGAAGCAATAGCTCGGCAGCACTTTTATATAGGTCATTACTAATAATAGTCATAGAGAAATCGTGTGGGCGATCGCCAACGGGATCGTCTTAATTTTCCCTAAAACGTCGATCTTCCGAACGCGTAGTTACCCTCAAGCGTTGGCATCAGTAATTTCAACTAAATTAACGATCGAAATCAAAGATCCGTAGATGCACTTAGATAGGTCTGAGATCGCGTGGGAATAATAGTTTCATCCCACTGAATTTGAAATTGAAGTTTGTAGGTACAGTACCGAACTACAGCAATTTTGGGTTTAGAACTTTGAATTCGACCCGATGGAATTAGAGCAGCAGACTAAGTTCGATCTGTTAGTCCGACAACTAGAACGATCGACACGGCAGCGGACGACTACTAAATATCAACTAAAAGTCGCGGCATTAGCCACGATCGGCTATGGTTATATCGCCATCATTTGTCTGAGTATCTTTAGCAGTTTATGGATGGTGCGGTGGCTATTAGAGCTAACTCAAAAGCGTCCGATTACGATCGATCCCCATCAATTATGGGTGCTATTTGGATTGGTGGCGATCGCCACATTTTGGGTGCAGCCAAATCCATTGAGCGATCGCGAGATTCATCGGAGTGAGTTTCCCGAGTTATTTGCCGTTATCGATCGCTTGAGTAGTGAATTAAAGACGCCCAAAATTCATCATGTGGTAGTCAACTACGAGCATAATGCGGCGATCTATCAGACGCCACATCTCGGCTGGCAAGAATGGTGTAAAAATTATCTAATTCTGGGTTTACCTTTATTACAATCGCTGACTCCCGCCCAACTCGAAGCAACTTTAGCCCACGAACTCGGACATTTAGCCAATCACGATAGTAGTTTTACTGGCTATATTTTTCGGGTCAGACGGATGTGGGAACAGCTCACCGCTGACAATAATTTATTCATTTTACAGTGGTTCTTTCGCTGGTATGAACCGTTAATTAAAGCTTACTCATTTGTCTCGGTACGCGATCGCGAATACGCTGCCGACGCGCTAGCAAAACGGATGACGAGTCCTGAAATTGCGGCTGGCGATCTGATCCAAACTTATATTTATCAATATTATTTACAAGAGCATTTCAATCGCCAACTCGATCGCCAAGCTCAGGAATCGCCTACGCCGCCGCTAGATGTAGTGACGCAAATGTTAGCAGCTTTGCGCCAACCCCTCGATCCGCACGTCGCACGAGTCTGGCTGAACTTGATTTTGGGACAGGCAACCGATACCGACGACACTCACCCCTGTTTGAGCGACAGGTTGGCGGCTGTCGGCTACCCAATCCCGATCGATTGGCAGCCCCAAACCATTACCCATACTGCGGCAGAACAATTTTTCGGCGATCGCTTGGCAGATCTGGCTGCCGAACTCGATCTCCAATGGGCTGAAAGTCGCAAAGCCGCTTGGTTGCGTCAATATTACCAAGCACAGTACCAGCAAGAATATTTAGGAACCCTGAGCTTTCAAGCGACAATTGCCCCGTTAACGCTCAATGAAGCCATCATTCAAGCCGAGCTGACAGGTGAATTAGCTGGCGAGTCTCAGGCTTTCCCGTTATGGCAAGAACTGCTCGCTGCCAATCCCGATCTGGCTCATGCCAATTATCAAGTCGGCAAAGTGCTCGTCAATCGGGGGCATTTCAGTGGTTGCACGTATTTAGAACGCGCGATTGCCCTCGATCCCGAGTTAGTTGTGTCCAGTTGTGAGGAGCTATATCGGTTTCACACATCGCAAGACGATCGCGAATCCGCTGAGACTTATTTGGCATGGCGACAACAACATTTGCCCAAACAATGGCGATCGAAATTAGAGCGCACACTCACGGATACCGATCGGTTTATACCGCACGATCTAGAGCCAGAGCTAGTTGCCGAAATTTGTCGCAAGCTGATGAATTACTCATCGATCGCCCGGGCATATTTAGTATGTAAACCGCTGCAAGTTTTCCCAGAACGACCGCTCTATGTGTTGGCAATTCAACTTCATCCTCGGCCGATCGATCGCCGCCAAGCACCGACAACTACATCACAACATTCACTCAGTCTCGGAGACCGATTGCGGATCGAACTCAACTTCGACCGTCGGTTAGTAATTGCTTTTTTTGACAACAAGAAATCTCGAATTACCAATCGCCAAGACTGGCGGTTAATCGAAAATATCCAAAAAATTCCCAACGCCACCATCTTTCAATAAAGATTAAATCGACTTCCAACTCCCTGTCTTGACTGAAACACATGCGGAGGAAACCTCCGCGTGATTTCAGCCGCAACTCCCAACTCCCAACTATCCTCAATGTCTAAGCAACACCGACCAACCTTTTTAAATCAGTGGTTACTCATTCAAATTTGCGGCTCGATCGCGCTAACAATTGCCACTCAAGCAATCGTTACTTTAGTCGTCCTCATGTGTCACATCGATAATCTGCCCGCGATCTATTTGATGAGATTGCTCGGTTGTTTGCTTAGTAGCGCAATTCAAGGCTATCTTCAATGGCAAATCCTCAAGCAATTTGTCAAATCACTCGATCGTCGCTGGATCTATACGGCAATCGCAGGATTGCCAATGAATATTTTAAATTGGGGCTTAATTCATCTCGGGATGAAAGTATTTGAATTAGATGCAGATGGCACTGTTTTGATTATTTTGGCACTGATTGGTGCCCTCGTTGGTGGTATCAATGGGCGGCTGATCGGGAATTGGCAAAAATCCCTGATCCAGCAAAGTTTGTATTGGCGATCGCTCTGGCATGATTGGGATCGCGAACAGTTACTCGCAGGTGCGTTGGGTGGCATTACCGCCTCGATAATTATTGTGAGTTCGGTAGTTTTATGTGGTTGGAACTGGATGTCATCCCCATTAGCCGCCTTTATCTGCTCGATTGGTTTGGCTTCGATTTCTCAAGTAATGTACGGAATTATCGTCGGCGATACGATTCAGGATGTCTTCAAACAAGCTAAATTAGTTGAATAAATGGGCGATCGATTACTCGATGGAGGGCAAGATTCGTTTGGCAAATTGCAGTGCCTCTGCTGGTGTCTCGATCTTGCCAGTAATTCTGGCTATTTGAATTTCAGTCAGTAATTTACCGATCGTTACTGAAGGTGGAATCTCTAAAAACTCGACTAAATCGCGACCATTAACTAATGGCGTCGGATGGGCAACTCGATCGGCAGGATCGAGATAGCGATCGATTAATGGTTGTAGATCGACTAATTCCACCCCAGCTGCGATCGCAATGACTACTAACAATGGGAAATTAATATCTACAGATTTAAACCAAAAATATTGCTCGGTTATAGACAGCTTTGAACCGACTAATTGCGGTAAATAAGTAATAGCTGTAGTCACGATCTGAATTTCCGCCGAACTCAAAGTCAGTCGTAGCATTTGAGCGATTGCTAACTCTAATTCTGGCGATAGTAAGATTGTCAACTTCCCGATCGCGCGCCGCGAAATCGCAATCGTCTCCCGCACGGATCGATCGAGTTCGGCAGCAAGTGCGGGATAATGTCGATCGATTAATTCGCCCGCGCGATCGAATTTTGCCAACCGCTCCGCGACATCCGCACGCACCGGCATTTCTAGCCAACCAGTCAACAACTCGTCAGCCGCCATTTGCACTAGCCACGGGCTACTGTTGGGTGTTTGAAGTAAATACCGCAGCTCTGCCAATACTCGCTCCGCCGCGACTGTCGTTAGCAACGTTACTAACTCCCGAATTGTCTGGTGGGTATCTGGCTCGATCGTAAAATTCAGTTGTGCCCCTTGTCGATAGGCTCTGAGCAAGCGCAAAGGATCGTCGATGAGATTGTCCTTAGAAATCATTCGGATCGTGCGTTGCCGGACATCTTGAGTGCCATTAAAGGGATCGATCGCTTGTCGAGTTTGGATGTCATACGCGATCGCATTAAGCGTATAGTCCCGTCGCGCCAAATCTCGATCGATACTCGCACCATCCATCTGCGCGATATCCACCGTCAGCCCAGGAAAAACCACCCGCGCAATCTGCCGCTCGGGATCGAGCAAAACAAAACCCGCTTGATGTGTTGTCGCCAACTGTCGCGCCACCTCAACAGCGCGATCTGGGATAACCAAATCTAGATCCAATTCCGCCCGCACCCGCCCGAGTAGAGCATCCCGCACCGCTCCACCCACCACATAGATAGGTTTGGGTAACAGATCGAGATCGAATGGTAGATTCTCTAAAAATTGCATAGAATACTAGATATCGGTTAGTTCCTAACCCCTCATATCTTATGTGTATCTGCATCAATTGTGAGTATGTCGATCGCTGCACGACCTATCATGCGGTGGAAGAACAACATCAGCAAGTGCATCTAACTGCTGTGCCCGACTTTGAAGCGACTCAGCCCCAAATTAACGTCAACATTCGTACTCTCGACGAAGGTGTCGAAATGGAATGGGATGTCGTCGGCTGTCTGAGTTTTACCAAAGATAGCGGCAAATGGTCGCGTCTGCGTCCAGGGGAATTGATTCCTACCTAAAAACCGATCTTGTGGATGTCTGTGGGTCTGTAGGGGCGGGTTTATGCTAGAAATTCCAATTGTAATGGCAATTTAATTCAAACCCGCCCTACCCAACTAGTTACCCTCGATCGCGTAATTTAGCAATTCGACGATCGACGGTGTCGTAAGTCAATTCGATCCGCAGATAATTGGGTGGCAAGTGAGACAATCGCTCCGCCCACTCGATCGCCATAATCCCCAGTTCGGATTCGAGTCCCAACCAATAAGTTTCCAGATGCAGATCGTCAACCTCTGGGGCATCCAGCCGATACAAATCGAGGTGGTATAACGGCAAGCGACCGCTAAAATACTCATTGATAATCGTAAAAGTCGGACTGACGATCGCATCGGTAATATTCAATCCCTGAGCCAAACCCTGAACGAGGGTAGTCTTACCGCTCCCCAAATCCCCAGTTAATAACAACACGCTGCCAGCATTCAAAGACTGACCTAGCTCCACACCCAAGGCGTGGGTATCGTTAGCATCTGCTAATTGGACGATTCGATCGGACATATTCACATCTTGCACCACCATGTAAAAACTAGTAAAAGCGAATATCTTGGGGGTACCCACAAGGGGCACCCCTACAGATAACTTGTAGGGGCGGGCACCCTAAGTCTGACCCAACAATGTTGTTTGTTGCGGCTGAAAAGCGAGGAAGATCGCGTTCTCAGGCTGACTTCGCATCACGGCCGATCGGTGCTACCTTCAAACTTCGATATGTCGATGACTCTTGCGCGCGCCGGTAGAAATGAATCAAAGCTTTAGCCAAGCGGCGCGGATTATGACGGAGGTAGCGGGTATTTGGGTCTTCTTCCATCACGTTCACCGAAAAGATACTCCGACCCAATTGTTTGATATCATCCCGATCGAGCAACACAGGATAAGAATTTTCTTCGGCATAGTATTGCAAGCAATCGGTCGAAGGTGGGGTCTTCTGTATCAATACCGCATCGAATAACTTCTGACCGCAAGCGCGATCGATACTTTCGATATGGTCGGCAACGGTATAATCCGTCGTCTCACCGGGCTGCGTCATGATATTGCAGACATAAATCCGAGGCACTTGCCGCTCGGCGATAGCTTGGGCAATTTCGGGGACGAGGAGATTGGAAATGACGCTCGTATAGAGACTCCCTGGCCCCATAATAATATAATCAGCTTCCTGAATGGCGGCGATCGCGGCTGGTAAGGCTGGCGGATTGGCAGGAGAGCAGCCGATTTCGACGATTTGGCTCTCGGATTTACCGATCGTCGATTCGCCCTGAATCAACTGCCCATCGGCGAGTTGCGCCCATAACGTCACATCTGTCAGCGTCGCTGGCAATACCCGACCGCGAATGGCCAAAACTTTGGAGCTAGCTACTACGGCTCGTTCTAGATCCCCAGTAATCTCGGACATTGCTGTCAAAAACAAATTCCCAAAACTGTGACCCATCAAACCGTCACCAGCTTCAAAGCGATATTGAAATAATTCTGTCAGTAATTTTTCTTCATCCGCCAAGGCCGCAATACAGTTGCGGATATCCCCTGGTGGCAGGACGCCAAAATCGCGCCGCAATCGCCCTGAAGAACCGCCGTCGTCGGCGACAGTGACAATAGCGGTCAAATTCGCACTATATAGTTTTAGACCCCGTAGCAGCGTCGATAAGCCCGTACCGCCGCCGATCGCTACAATTTTTGGCCCCCGATTGAGCCGACGATTATGCCAGAGCATGTCTAACAGAGTTTCGCCACCATCGGGACGCAGTACTTTACTAATTTCGCCCAGCGAGCGGCTGTGTCCCCAAAATACCAAAAATAGGCCAGAGGCCAGCACGATCGGCCCTGACAAGTAATGCGGGATGACTCTGGCTGCAAACTCAACGATCTTGTCAACAAGCTGGAACAGCCAGAAAATTGGGGTGAGCTTGAGCCAGATTGCCAAACCCAAGATCGTCATTAAGACGCCGACATAGATCGTAAATAACCAGCGTTTGACAAAGATGCCTGGAGATAACCACTGAAATAGTCGCCGGAAACTGGAATATTTTCCGTCCTGTGACGGTAAAGTACTACTACCACGTCTTAAATTCCTGACTGCTCGTCTCAAGCGACCGATCGACATTATTTTTCGGGGTTAAAAAATAAGAGAATTTTTAAATTGATAGACAAACTTCAGCTGAGTCAATCTTACAGGTACTCTGACGGATCGCAACGAATAATTAGAAATTTGGGATCGCGCTTGACGAGTGTCATATATCTTATATGCCCATTTAATCCGACTATAATTGCGATCGTAAAGGTTTAATCTCTAGGTTCAGCCATATTACTCACGATCGGACGACTAGTTTGAGCCTAATTTTTGGTTACAGCAATGACAATTACTAAGATCCTGGGCTTAGATCCAGGATTAGCCAGTCTGGGTTTTGGGGCGATTGCTGTTTCGACAGTTACTCGTCCACCGACAGCGACATTGATTGATTTTGGGATTATTCAAACTCCTCCACGCACGGAGATTGGCTCTCGACTCCAAACGATCTACGATGACATGCACAGCCTATTAGACGAAATTCAACCACATTTAGTGGCGATCGAGCAGTTATTTTTCTATAAAATGGGAAATACGATCCCTGTCGCTCAAGCTAGAGGCGTAATTTTGCTAGTCATCGCCCAACATCAGATTCCCTGGGTGGAGTTTACCCCCGCTCAAATCAAGCAAGCAGTTGCTGGTTATGGCAATGCCCAAAAGCCGGAAGTACAAGCCGCCGTTGCCCGCGAACTCAGCCTAGACAAAATTCCGCGCCCTGATGATGCTGCGGATGCGCTAGCAACTGCATTGACAGCTTGGATGCAAATTGGTTGAGTATCGATCTAGCTTACATTAAGTTTAGTTAATTTTTTAGAATCTTGCTCGATGCCAATTTGCCAGACCTTAAGCAACTCGATGTCCCCAGTCAATAGCCGTAGCCAATTGACGAGCTATCTGGGCAAATAGTTACCTCATTGTGTGCTCTCAACAACGCCTCTAGCTTATCAAAAGTCCCTGGAAAATACGCCATGATTGCCAAAATTTCTAATCTCATTAACAATTTACTCACCGTTAATGTATTTTTTGTACTGCTGAGTTTTATCTGGTTTCTAGTAGCGATCGCGGGCAAATATGCAAATATCCCCCTCGGTTTGCTAGTCTGGCAAAGCCTGTGGGAGCCATTATTTCTACCATCAATTAGTGTCTTGATGGGCGGGGCAATTCTCAGTGGGACGATTAGTTACGTCTCCAAAAGTTTCGATCGATCGGCTTGATATTGTCTGATTTCGATTGAAGATAGTGCGATCTCACCGATATGCGGGTACCCACGAGGGGCACCCCTACAAGTTATCTGTAGGGGTGCCCCTCGTAGCAGTGGTGTCAACTTAAGCCTCAAAGTGGCGTTAAAGTAGAGAAAAGAGGAATCAGGAGGAGCAGATGAAAGGTCACTCCGTCAACCAAAAAAATCCCG
>NZ_JANPGM010000563.1:0-4252 GCF_031423935.1 Chamaesiphon sp. VAR_69_metabat_338 | reverse complement strand
AATCGATATCCAACTCTATGCACATTTCTACGCTCGACTATTAAAGATTGAAAGCTGGATCGATCCGCCAGTCGAAATTATCCCCACTGTGTATCGAGATCTTTTGACTCCAACCGCTCGGCTCACAATTTGTCCGATCGTCGATATCCAAGGGTTGCCAGACCAAAGTGAGAGCCAAAACAATCGGACGATTGGCGAAATTGGGATCGTTACTACGGGTAATCTCAATTGGGAATATCTCCAGTCGCAAGCGATCGTCAAAGCCTTCAGTCATGCAATCCAACTGTTTCGCAAAACACATCCTCAATAGTCGCGGTCGATCGCTAATTAGCCGCTTCTGACATTTCGATCGTCCGACCTTCGTAATCCTTCACCAAAAAATTGAGCGGCTTCTCGCTGCGGATCTTGTGCTTGACTCCACGCGTTTGAATCCGCATCAGGATCTGTTCCAAACAATCGCGATCGAAACAAACGTGTCGCTGCCGATTCTTATCTCCCAGACTAGAACCCGCAATTACATGCAATTGGGAATTTTTCTTGAGTTGATACCATAGCCCTTCCGAACCCTTCATCCCGCGTACACTAGCTCGACCCATCGGTGCCGCCAAATACATTGGATCGATCCCCGCCGTCCCGATCGTTTGCTCGTAATCATAATAGTAATGAAGTGGCACTTGGGCGATCGGCAGATTTAACATCCCCTCATACAAGTCCTGCGCGATCTTTAGATCGGACACCATCACCGTGTACACCTTCGGGGCACTAGTCAAAAACAGCCACATCGCCCCAGCGTAGGCTGCCAGCAGCATCACCATGATACCTTGGGTCGAAAACAGGCTATCTAAAGGCATAAGATCGATAGAGCTAAGGATAGAATCTATGGTAACAGTCTAAATTGAATATTTGAATACAGTCGAGCCTAAAAAATCCTGGTTCAGCTATTAGTAGAGAAATTGCTTGCTACTTATAGCCGATTTCCGATCGCTCTAAAATAATTTTAGACAAATTCACACTCCTCTGCTATGATAAGAGTCTGTGAATTTTTTCAAACCACATGAAAGCTCAGGAAATTATTCGCTCGATCGAAGCGGAGTATCTAAAATCCGATCTGCCTACCCTTCACGTGGGCGACACCGTCCGTGTGGGCGTAAAAATTCAAGAAGGTAACAAAGAACGGGTGCAACCATACGAAGGCATTATTATTGCTACTCGTAACGGCGGCATCAACGAAACCATTACTGTCCGTCGTGTCTTTCAAGGTATCGGCGTGGAACGGGTATTCCTGTTGCACTCACCCAAAATTGATAGCGTCAAAGTAATTCGTCGCGGTAAAGTTCGTCGTGCGAAACTGTTCTATCTTCGCGATCGCGTCGGTAAAGCAACTCGCGTCAAACAACGGTTCGATCGTCCCTTGGAATAGATCGATCGATTTCAGAGTGTCCTGGCCATTAACTTTAGTTTCATACTATACTATTGTACGAGGGTCAGGAAAATCGCTCCATTCGCTCACGTGCGTCCTTAGTTCAGTTGGTAGAACGTTGGTCTCCAAAACCAAATGTCGGGGGTTCAAGTCCTCCAGGGCGCGTTATTAAACTAGATAGGTCTGGGCTAAAATAATAAGAATTTAGTCCAAATTCATGTATGCTATGAATCCAAATCCGATTGCAACGAAAGGCACTCTCCTAGAAACACCAAAACTATCTACTATCGACCTCTTACAATCTTGGATTGATGGTGAAGATGCCGAAGACCAGAAAGAGACAGGTGACTACCTGATTAAAACTTTGGATGAGGATCGCTCTTCCGTGCGCGAACTATTTCCCGCCGAATTAGAGGGTGTCACTTGGTAACAGCGATCGTACTAGATGCTGGCATCCTCGGATTGCTAACTAATCCCAAACGTTCGGATACTGGAGAAGCTTATGGAAAATG
Organism: Chamaesiphon sp. VAR_69_metabat_338; assembly: GCF_031423935.1. Taxonomy (NCBI): domain Bacteria; kingdom Bacillati; phylum Cyanobacteriota; class Cyanophyceae; order Gomontiellales; family Chamaesiphonaceae; genus Chamaesiphon; species Chamaesiphon sp. VAR_69_metabat_338. Next base: position 2,320 of record NZ_JANPGM010000563.1, on the reverse strand, counting down.
GCTTCAGTTGGCAATTATCAACGATCGTCAGATTTTAGTACCCGAAATTACCGATTACGAAATCCGGCGGGAATTATTAAGAGCCAACAAGCTCAATGGCTTACGACGCTTGGATAATTTTATTTCATCAAATGCGGTAACTTATTTACCAATCGATACAGCAGTTATGCGTCAAGCTGCTTTATTGTGGGCAGAAGCAAGACAACAGGGCAGACCAGTCGCCGATAATAAAGCTTTAGATGCCGATATGATTTTAGCAGCTTAAGCAATCGTTCAGTGTCCGGATGACGTTGTTATTGCTACAACTAATGTTAAGCATTTCCCCTCGATCGTTCGAGCTGACACTTGGCAAAACATATTACTGGAGTAGAGGGCAAATTTAACAGTTCAGCCCAGAATTTGGGACTCTAAGCTCCGCAGTAATATACAAGCGTAAATACTATACTAACCTTCCCTAAACTTACATCCCTCACATGGCCCGATCGGCTGAATCGCACACCGGATTAGGGTCGATCGAGCATTATACTTACATGTAGCATCGCCAATAACCCATTGACCGTCGATCAGGCTTTGCTCCTCAGGACGTGTCGCGGACTGGACGTAGAGCGCAATCTTGTGTAATTTGTAGCGACCCGATTGCAAGTGATAGCGATGACGACGTTCTAAGACAGCGTAAGTCTTACCATCCAGATCGAGATAGTTGCCTGGTTGGGGAGTCCAATCCAGCCGAACTCTAGCCACTACTGCTTGTGTTCGTGTCAAAACTACCTCAGTAGGGATTGACTCTGCTTCCATTAGATCTCCATGATGAGCATCAAAATCCTATTCTAACCCCTATTCAAAGTTTCGTTAATCGATCGATCCCCGATCGAAAGTTAAAAACCTTTAACTTATGTAGCCTTTTTGAGAACTAGCATCTGCGCCTGCGGTACACTAAGCCTTGATTCTTAGTTTTAGCATTGCTAAAGCTTTATCGTTGGGAGGATGATTATATGTCTCATAGCGTCAAAATTTACGACACTTGTATCGGCTGTACTCAATGCGTTCGGGCTTGTCCGACAGACGTATTAGAGATGGTACCCTGGGATGGTTGCAAGGCTCAACAAATTGCTTCTTCACCCCGCACGGAAGATTGTGTTGGTTGCAAACGGTGCGAAACCGCTTGCCCTACAGATTTCCTGAGTATCCGTGTCTATCTAGGCGCGGAAACTACTCGCAGTATGGGTCTAGCATACTAGTTCCCGATCGTGACTGAGGATTTGAGGGGTCGTTGTGGAGCCTTCGATCTTCAGTCACTTGGGAATTTAGGCTTTAGGTTTTAGACTTTAGGCTTTAGGAGAGAGGAGATAGGGAATAACAGGGGATCGAAGGAATTAAAATCCAAGCTCTAAACTCCAAACTATTTCTGCCCATATTGTTACATTCGAGCAAAAATCGGGTAACTATAATAGTAAAGTGGAGCCAGTCCGAACAGTAAAAAAGACTGCGATCGACACGCCAAAACTAGTATAGCCGTTGCGGGAGAATTAGACTTTATGTGTGGAATTGTTGGCTATATTGGCAATAAACCAGCCCAATCCATTCTAGTTTCAGGATTAGAAAAACTAGAGTACAGAGGTTATGATTCTGCTGGAGTCGCAACTGTTGTTGAAGGGAATTTGGACTGTATTCGCGCCAAGGGTAAGCTACACAACCTGCGCGATAAAATCGAAGTAGCTACCAATCGCGCCCCGATTGGCATCGGACATACCCGCTGGGCGACACATGGTAAGCCAGAAGAATATAACGCACATCCCCACACCGACACGAAGCGTAGGTTGGCGGTTGTCCAAAATGGGATTATCGAGAACTACCGCGAACTGCGCGAAGAACTAAAAAAACAAGGCCACGAATTTCGATCGGAAACCGATACCGAAGTCATTCCCCACCTGATTTGTCAGTGCTTTGAAGACGGTGCTAAAGACTTAATGGCAGCAGTCCAACAAGCCGTCCATAAATTATCCGGTGCCTTTGCGATCGCGGTAATTTCGGCAGACTATCCCGACGAACTAGTTATTGCCAGACAACAAGCACCGCTGATTATCGGCATCGGCGAAGGCGAATATTTCTGTGCTTCCGATACACCCGCGATCGTCCAATATACCCGCACGATCTTACCCCTAGAGAATGGGGAAATGGCCAGACTCACCAGAGATGGTGCCGAAGTATTTACCTTTGATGGTGCCAAAGTCCGCCGCACGCCTCATTCTATTACCTGGAATCCGATCGCCGTTGAAAAACAAGGCTTCCGCCACTTTATGGCGAAAGAAATCTACGAGCA
>NZ_JANPGM010000562.1:0-3354 GCF_031423935.1 Chamaesiphon sp. VAR_69_metabat_338 | reverse complement strand
GTTTGCTCATGAACGTATCAGTGGAGTGTAGTAAATTCTAGTTTTTACAAATGCTAATTATTCTTATTAAGTTTGGATCTCAATCGCCAAATCAGCTTGGTCGATCGGCCAGTCAGATGGCAAACAGCACCTGAATCGGGTTTACCTCTCTATATCGTTCCCCAGAATAGAGACAAAATTAAGATCGAGCCATCAACTAACGATCTGTGTCGTTGCTGCTGTCCAATATATCCTATCCAGGATAAAAATACAAATGATAATTATTAGCAACTATTTTAGATAAGGATCTGTTGAGATCGTGACTTAGCTAGACGACTCGACGATCTGTCGTCTAGGGAACACAAAGTAGTTGGCGATTTATAACCCAGTTCGCTGATGTCTGGTGGAAGACGTACTCGTTCGAGATCTTTGGAGGACGACCTTCCAGATTTCATCCCAGTTCTCAGCAATTATCATTCTAATAAAATGAATACTTTGCGGCGAAGATCCCGATTTTCGATTTGGTTTTAATTTACCCATAAGTATTATCGATTCGATCTAAATTGATAATCCCGACAGTCGATCGCATCTTCCGAGCAGGCGAGATCGGGATTGACAGTACATTTTAGATAGCAGCTATTTGTAAAGTACTTGCACTGATGACAAGGAATTTGATGCAGTCGTTTGAGATAAATAAATCCTGTTTTCCATTGACAGGCAACGGTCAACAAGGCACTAAAGATTGTCGCCCAAGTCAAGACAAAGCAAATTAAGACCATTAGCTAATTACACTCTACATTTGTAAGTTGGTATAACGCCGATTCTGGTGATAGTTTCTGCCAAAACTGTTGAATTTGATGGCTGACTAGTTCAGGGTGAAAATGATGAAAGAAATGTTTGCCTGTAGCAGTGCAATAGATGGTATCTGTTGATTTGAGATAACTATTCCATCCCGACAACGCAGTCGAGCTAACTACTGGATCGTCTTGACTAGCACAAATCATCAAGGGCATTTTTACGCCACCTGCGGCTAAGATATCCAATCGAAATAGTGAGTGATTTGATGGAGCTTCAACTAAATCTCGCTCTAATCGCTCTGTCAAGCTGTAAAGATGACTAGCACAAATATTTGGAAATAAATTGCTGGCGATCGATCGCAACACACACTCTCGATTAGATGGCAAGGATCTTAATTGAGTGTAGTAATATGAATGCCAATCGATCGCCGGCTGGGCAGCGACACTTAATAATGTAAGTGAAGCAACTCGCGCTGGATGCAAGCGAGCGTAGCCTAATGCAATTACCCCACCAATACCATGTCCAATTAGATGAATCGGGCGATCTGATTGAGATATATATTTAGATAATAAATCGATGGCACCGTCGATCGAGCTACCCTCGTCTAATGTTTGATAGTATTCCCAAAACTCCAGCTCGACTGCTTTTGAGAGTTGATGGAGGAGCCGACGATGAAAGCATTTGAGACTGGGACTAGTACTAATCCAGAGAAATTTGGTTCGATCGACTATCATAATTAATATCTAAAAAATGGTGGCAAGTTTACCACCAGTATGCAAATAACTAACTAGCAAATAAAATACCTAAGCAAATTCTTGCTTAACTTGAGCGACCCAAGCTTTAACTCGGGCTTCTGTCAAGTCCGATTGATTATCTTCATCGATCGCTAGACCGACAAATTTGCCATTGCGAACCGCTTTAGATTCAGCAAAATCATACCCGTCAGTAGACCAATAGCCGATCGTTTTACCACCGCGCGCGGTAATCTTTGCTTCCAGTATGCCGACTGCATCCATAAAGTTATCGGCATAGCCTATTTGGTCGCCCGTCCCAAAATAGGCAATATTCTTGCCAGTAAAATCCATGGTGTCAAATTCTGGGAAAAAGCCTTCCCAGTCGCTTTGCAATTCGCCAATATCCCAAGTCGGTGAAGCAATAATTAAATTAGTGTATCCATCAAAGTCACTGACATCGACATTAGCCATATCATGTAGATCGATAACTCCATCCTCAAATTCATCCCGAATCATTTCGGCAATACTTTCAGTTTTACCAGTTTGAGTACCGAAGAAAAGTCCAATTTTCTGCATAGTTTCACTTCCGATTAATCAAGGTTAAAGTTGGATCGAGTCTGATTTGAATTGTCATCTTCATCCATCAGTTCATAGTTACAACCAAAATATGCCATACACCACCACCAAGTGAAGTTACTCCAGTCCATCATTTTTCACCAATAAGATCTTGCAAACTACTAATAATCGATCGAGGGGAGATTACTGACTACTTTGGATTAGGTGCTACTGGCTTGTATTCCAATGTCAAAGATTTGAGATGAGACTGGTATGGTGCGAAATTTTCTTTTTGAGAAACTCGACTCATCGCGATCGGGTAAGTCACGATCGCTAACAGCAAGACACCGACTAGCCCCCACACATATTTGTGTAGTTCTCGGGCTGAAATGCGGATGGGTTTATCGATATCATCTTGGAAATCGATCGAGTTATCGTCTAATGAGTGTGGTATTTCTCTCATAATTAACTGGGATCGCTAATTTAAACTAATGGTAAATAAGGAAACATCGGATGCCAACTCATCGCGGTTGCGGCGACTAGCAATCCAAATGCCCACAAAAAGATCGTGCGAGTTTTGACTTGCTTGTGTTTGAGCAAATTGTGCAGGATAATCCAGCTAACGAGCCAACCCACCAGCAGCATGGTTTCTTTCCCGGTATAACTCCCAATATTGCCCCACAACTTATCGCCAGTGTCGCTACCTGGAATCCATTTACCCAGTCCCCAAATAAATTTTTCTCGGGCTTTCGATGTATCGGCTAAATGGTGTGTCACCATCATCGTAAAGCAACCAATTCCCGCGCTAATTAATGCCGCCGCTGCACGCCCAGATGTTGCAGGTGGGTTGTGAGAACCTTTGGCAATACTGCGAGGGAAATGCTTGAGACGATCCCATATTTTTGGATACATAACGATATTTATCGATAAGTTTTGATGATAAATTTGAGAGCTAGTTAGATTCGTTCGCGTAGCGTCGCCTGTGGTGAATCGAGATCGAGATTTTAAGATTAGATTGATTACTAAAGAGCGCGAATCTTAGCAATTCCAAATCCAGTAACTAAATCGCTCATCGCAAAAAACATCAATCCCATTATTGCTACACAAGTTGCTGACAGTACAACCCGATATCGTTTCTCTAAAATTGCATCTCCATATGTCCACAAAATCCAGGTACAGGCCGCACCAATTGGCAACATAAATAATCCACTGAATTTGTGATAGTTGCTGATGACGGATGGTACTAGGGGGCTATTTTCTCTGAGCTAAGCTCTACCACCGCCAAATT
>NZ_JANPGM010000561.1:0-6884 GCF_031423935.1 Chamaesiphon sp. VAR_69_metabat_338 | reverse complement strand
ACTGCCACGATGGTAGCTGAAGAAATGGGCGTTGATGTGATTACCGGCGTCGAACAAGCCGCAGCCACCAAGGTGACGGAAATGCTCGATGTCGGCGACTTAGATTTACTCCAACGTCGTCCGCCAGTCGTCACGATCATGGGTCACGTCGATCACGGGAAAACAACCCTGCTCGATGCCATTCGATCGACCAAAGTTGCTCAGGGAGAAGCCGGCGGGATTACCCAACATATCGGTGCCTACCACGTAGACATGGAGCATGAAGGTCAAACCCAGCAAGTGGTCTTCCTCGATACCCCCGGTCACGAAGCCTTTACTGCCATGCGGGCGCGGGGCGCGCGGGTCACAGACATCGCGATCCTGGTTGTGGCCGCTGATGATGGCGTCCGTCCCCAAACGATCGAAGCCATCCGCCACGCCCAAGCAGCGGAAGTGCCGATTATCGTCGCGATCAACAAAATCGATAAACCAGGAGCCAATCCCGCTCGTGTCAAACAGGAATTGATCGCCTTCAATCTCCAATCGGAAGATCTCGGTGGTGATACGATTATGGTCGAAGTCAGTGCCCTCAAAGGCGAAAATCTCGACACCTTACTAGAGATGATTCTCCTGGTAGCCGATGTTGAAGATCTCCATGCCAATCCCGATCGCACCGCACGTGGTACGGTCATTGAGGCTCACCTCGATAAGGCCAAAGGCCCCGTTGCGACCCTCTTGGTACAAAACGGAACCCTCCGCGTCGGTGAAACGCTAGTTGCCGGACACGTATTTGGGAAAGTGCGAGCAATGGTAGACGACAGGCTTGCCCGCGTCGAAGCTGCCGCACCGTCATTTGCCGTAGAAGTCCTCGGTTTGAGCGATGTACCGCAGGCTGGTGATGAGTTTGAAGTCTTCACAGAGAAAGAAGCTCGTGCCCTTGCCGATGTCCGTTCTGCCGAACGCCGTCAATCCCGACTCCAGCAGATGATGGCATCTCGTCGGGTTACTCTCAACAGCTTGTCTGCGAAGGCGCAAGAAGGCGAACTCAAAGAACTCAACTTAATTCTCAAAGCTGACGTTCAAGGTTCCGTCGAAGCCATTCTCGGCTCCCTGCGCCAGCTACCGCAAAATGAAGTTCAAGTCCGCGTCCTGCTCTCTGCCGCAGGTGAAATCACCGAAACTGACGTCGATTTAGCCGCTGCCAGTGGTGCCGTCATTATCGGCTTCAACACTACCCTCGCCAGTGGTGCCCGCTCTGCCTCCGACGATGCTGGCGTAGATGTCCGCGAGTACAACATCATCTATGCCCTCCTAAGTGATATTCAAGGCGCAATGGAAGGTCTCCTCGACCCCGAACAAGTCGAAGAACCCTTGGGTCAAGTCGAAGTCCGGGCGGTATTCCAAGCCGGACGCGGCAACATTGCGGGCTGTTATGTCCTGTCTGGTAAGGCACTGCGTAACTGTAGCATTCGCGTCCTCCGCAAGGGTCAATTGGTCTTCGATGGCACCCTCGACTCGCTCAAACGGGTCAAAGATGACGTCCGCGAAGTCAATGCTGGTTTTGAATGCGGGATTCGCTTAGATAAGTTCAATGACTGGCAAGAAGGCGACATCATCGAAACCTTCCAAATGGTCAGCAAACGTCGGACGCTATCACCTGTATAAGGCATAACGCGATCGACCATCAAGAAACCCAACTTCCTGCGATTGAAAGTTGGGTTTCTTTGGATCTATTTATAGCGACCGCCAAGGCTATTAAAACAATTCGACCATTACAACTACACCCCCGACTTCTTGAAGAAGTCGGGGGTGTGTCTTAGTAAGATTGCCTACTATGGCAGTCTTCAGTGAGTTTAACCCCTAGCGGGCGGGCACGAGGCACCGCCCCTACAGATCCATTTTGTCAGCAGAAACTCGATCGTCAACTATCAATTATCAATTATCAATTACCAATTAACTTAATAGTTCTCCTCCGCATAACTAGCATCCTGATAATCGGGCTGATAGTAAGACTGGTATTCAGAGTCATTTTGACGTTGCGATTCGACCTCGGCCATAGCTGCGACGGGATCGTATTTATTCACATCTTTAATATCGATTTTCCACCCCGTCAATCGGGCAGCGAGTCGGACATTTTGGCCTTCCTTGCCAATTGCCAAACTCAATTGATCTTCAGGTACCAGAACATGCGCCTGCCGACCCTCAGGATTGACCAAGCGCACCTCATCGATGCGGGCGGGACTCAAAGCATTTGAAATATATGTCGCCGGATCTGGCGACCAGCGAATCACATCGATTTTCTCGCCTTGCAATTCATTGACTACCACCTGAATCCGCGAACCGCGCGCGCCGATACAAGCACCAACAGGGTCTACATCGCCTTCGAGAGTATCTACTGCAATTTTGGTACGGGGGCCGACATGTCGGGAAGGCGGACTGGCTTCACGGGCGACAGCTACGATCCGGACTAGTTCTTCTTCGATTTCAGGGACTTCATTGGCAAAGAGTTCGACAACTAGACCAGCCGCACCGCGCGATACCAGCAGTTGGGGGCCGCGTTGGGAGCCTTCGCGCACCTTTTTGAGAAAGACTTTAAATGTGCGTCCGATCCGATAGTTATCGTTAGGTAGTTGCTCTTTTTGGGGTAGTTCGGCTTCCACATCCGGTTGTCCGAAACTACTATTGACCGATAAAATTACCGACTGCCGCTCGAAGCGCAGCACCTTACCCATCAAAGCGGTGCCTTCAAATTGCTCGAATTCTTCTTGAATAATTTTGCGTTGTTGATCCCGCAGCTTCTGGGCGAGTACTTGCTTGGCTTGAATCGCCGCCATCCGACCGAAATCGTCGCGATCGGGTGTCACATCTAGCACTACCGAATCACCAATTTGCGTGGGATTCATGGCTGCTAGTTCCTCCTCGGAAGTATCATCCGTTGCTTCCTGTTGCAGAATATTTTTGACTTCACTCAACGAAATCTCTTTATCTTCATCGGTGACTTCTTCGACGATCGTTTTGGTCGCGACAACTTGAAAAGCCTCTTCTTCCAGGTTCAAAAAGACATCAAAATTGTCAAAATGATCTTCTTCAAACTGCATTTGGTCTAGATGCTGCGATCGCCGGTACCGTTCGTAACCCTTAAGTAGAGCTTCGCGTAAGGCAGTCTGGACGGCAGAGCTAGGTAAATTGCGATCTTTACTAATTTCCTCAATCATATTTTTGAGTTGAGGCAAACTTACATTACTTTTTTTCTGGTCTTTAGCTTTTGACATATTTTTTAGTTAAATTAAGGTCTGAGAATTTAGGTAGACAATATATCTAGTCGATATTGCCCATTTAAAGTAATAAATAAATAGTTAATTACTTGGCGAACCTAGCCGTTATCGTCTAAAGAAACCTTGCCGACTAATGTTCTGGGGATAGTTACAGTCCGACCTTTTAAGCTCAGATAAATGGCAGTCTCATCCCGTCTAATTAGTTGTCCTTGCCACTCAGTTTTGTTATCCAATGGCTCTGTCGTCGTGACTTGGACTGCAAAGCCTCCAAAGGCATTAAACTCTCGATCGGTCGTGAGTTCTCGACTCGTCCCCGGACTAGATACTTCCAAAGCGTAAGCAAAGGGAATTGCCTCCGCAGCGTCTAGTGCAGCCTCCAAAGCGCGACTCATCCGTTCGCAGTCTTGTAATCCTGTATCGGCATTGGGATTGCGGATATCTACCCGCAGTGAAGGTGGACGTTCGTGGGTGTGAAAAATGACCGCAACGACTTCTAGTCCCAATTCTGCGGCGATTGGGTTAGCAATATCATTAATTTGAGGAATCAGGGGATGAGCCATACATGTAACAATGACTAGCAACTAGTTGCTGATGAAAGTAACGTTTGCGAGTAGGTAATAACTAATTTCAAGCTCGATCGATACCCAACGAGGTGAGTAATGCTGATGAATTGGATCGTTGTTTACGGTGGAGATCGGAGACGTCAGGGCGATTTTTGATAGTACTTGTGCCAGCAGCCGCAAACAACAAAAAAAGTGGGTTTCGACCCACTCCTGGTAATTTATTATTCCAAGAAGCATAGGGACAAGCTAATTTTTTAGCTTGTCCCTGCTTACTATCTTAGCAGAGTTTTCATTCGAGAGTAAGATAGTAGCTAATGCATACAAAAGTAATCATCGGCACGATCGAGAGCGGCGATCGCCGCTCGATACTATACGATTAGCAATGAAGAGCGGCAATCGATCTATCTATCCATCTCTACCACCATAGTGACAATATGACTCTAAATCTCTACTTCCTGCGTCACGGTCAAACTGCCTCCAGTCGCGGTAATTTATTTTGCGGATCGATCGATCCAGCGTTAACTGCTGATGGTGAAGAAATGGCACAATTATTTGCCAACGCTTATGCCAGTACGCCGTGGGAAGCGATTTATTGCAGCCCCAAAGAACGCGCGATTTTGACTGCCGAACCGTTGGCTGATGCACTGAAAATGAAGCTAGAGTTGCGAGATGGCCTGCAAGAGATTAATTATGGTACCTGGGAAGGCAAGGATGTCGCCACAGTTGATGCTGAGTACCACGATGACTACCTCCGCTGGTTGGCAGATCCCGGCTGGAACCCACCCACTGGCGGCGAATCCGCCATGGCAATCGCCGCTCGCGCCCTCGCTGTGATCGAAGAAATCAGTCAAAAACACACTACCGGCAATGTCTTACTGGTATCCCACAAAGCCACGATTCGGATCTTGTTGTGCAGCCTTCTGGGTATCGATGCCGGACGATTTCGCTACCGACTAGGAATGCCAGTCAGTAGCATCAGTATCGTCGAGTTCGGCGCGCATGGCCCCCTATTGAAAGTCCTCGCCGATCGATCTCATCTTAACGATCGCTTGCGGAATTTGCCAGGAACTTAGGATTAGAGAGTGGATAGTGGATAGTGGATAGTGAATCGAATTTTTGCGTTGACGTAGCCTCTCTGCAAGAGAATCGATTCTCAAACTAACGCCCCGCTCCCCGCTATCAACTATCAATTAACTACTCCTTAATCCCTGTATTCGCCACCCCTTGGATAAACTGCTTCTGTCCGAGTAAAAAGAGTAAGACAATCGGCACCGTGGAAATCACCACGGCGGCCATCAGGAGTTGCCAGCTATTGGTAAATTGTTCTTGAAATTCGGCTAAGGCAAGTTGGACGGTTCGTAGTTCGGGACGGGTAGTAAAAATCAGCGGCTTGAACAAATCGTTCCATTCGCCGATAAAAGTAAACAGAAATAGTGTCACTAATGCGGGACGAGATAACGGCAGCATCACTCGCCAGAGCACTTGCCAGCGATTTGCGCCATCGAGCATCGCGGCTTGTTCCAATTCGATCGGAATCGTCATGAAAAATTGCCGGAGCAAGAAGATCCCAAAGCCGCTGGCAGCAGACGGGAGAATCAGACTGGCATAAGTATTAAGTAGATGGCCCCACTTGAGAATCAAAAAAACCGGAATTACCAAAAGCTGGAAGGGAATCACGAGCGTCGCTAGCACTAACAGGATCAGTGCTTGGCGTCCCCGAAACTTGAGTCTTGCCAAAGCATAACCAGCCAATGCCGAGGTAAATATTTGCGCCGCAGTCACAGCCAAGGCAACAAACGTGGAATTAGCAAACGCCAAGACGAAATTACCGCGTTCCCAAGCCGCCTGATAATTGGCAAACGTTAGCTCAGATGGAATCTGGAAGCCAGTTGCAGTTGTGCCAACTGGCGTCACTGACGCCAGCACAGCAACCCCTAAGGGTGCCATCATCACACCAGCACCACCGAGCAGGAGGAGCCAATTTAAAATTTGCCACCATCGAAAATAGCTGGGATCGGATAACTTATGCACGGTTTTGGTCGGCGATCGGTTAAGATAGAAGGGTTTGAAGATAGTAACAAATCTTTAGATTAACTAGCAAAACATTACAAAACTGTAGATGTTCGCGTTATAAGGTGCAGCCACCGAGCGGCTAACGTAAAATTAAATATATTATTCGGATACACGGGAGAAATCGAACTTATGGTGCAGATTGCGGCCAGTTTGGAACATAACTTTACCAGCGAAACCTATAAAGATGCCTACAGTCGCATCAATGCGATCGTGATCGAAGGCGAACAGGAAGCGCATGAAAACTATATTACACTGGGTGGACTATTGCCAGACTCTCAGGACGATCTAGTCAAGTTATCCAAAATGGAGCTGCGCCACAAGAAAGGGTTTGAAGCCTGCGCGCGAAATTTAGCAGTAACTCCAGATCTAGAGTTCGCCAAAGAATTTTTCGCTCAGTTGCACGAAAATTTTCAGGTGGCGGCAGCCGCTGGTAATACTGTTACTTGTTTATTAATCCAATCGCTGATTATCGAGTGTTTTGCGATCGCGGCATATAACATTTATATTCCAGTCGCCGATGATTTTGCGCGCAAAATTACTGAAGGCGTAGTCAAAGATGAGTACATGCACCTCAATTTTGGCGAAGTCTGGCTCCGCGACAATTTTGAAGCTGCTAAAGCAGAATTACAAACTGCCAATCGTCAAAATCTGCCCCTAGTCTGGAAAATGCTCAATAACGTCGCCAAAGACGCGAAGGTTTTGGGGATGGAGAAGGATGCTTTGGTTGAAGATTTTATGATCGCTTATGGTGAAGCTCTCAATAATATCGGCTTCAATACTGGCGAAATCATGCGGATGTCTGCTTATGGTTTGATGGGAGTTTAGGTAGTACAGATCCAGGGTACCCACAAGGGGCACCCCTACACAATTAACCTGTAGGGGTGCCCCTGTCTTGACGTGCTGTCTTGACTGAAACACATGCGGAGGGAACCTCCGCGTGATTTCAGTCGCTAAACCCTCGGGAAACCCGTAGACGTTGGCGAAGCCTCTCCGT
>NZ_JANPGM010000560.1:0-14520 GCF_031423935.1 Chamaesiphon sp. VAR_69_metabat_338 | reverse complement strand
CTTTAACAACCGGATGGTCGATAAAGGTCAGTTAAAAAAACTGATTAGCTGGTCGTTCCGGCATTACGGTACCGCGCGGACGGCGCAGGTTGCGGACAAACTAAAGGAATTGGGTTTTCGGTTTGCGACTAGAGCCGGGGTCTCGATCAGTATCGATGACTTACAAATTCCGCCGATCAAGCGGGAAATGCTCGAAGCTGCTGAAAATACGATTACCGAAACCGAGGCCAAATATACTCGCGGTGAGATTACCGAGGTCGAACGGTTCCAAAAAGTAATCGACACTTGGAACATCACTTCCGAAAGTCTCAAAGATCGAGTAGTAGACAACTTCCGCGAAAATTATCCCCTCAACTCCGTCTATATGATGGCGTTTTCGGGAGCGCGGGGCAACTTGTCCCAAGTGCGTCAGCTGGTAGGCATGCGCGGTTTGATGGCCAATCCTCAAGGGGAAATTATCGATTTACCAATTAAGACCAACTTTAAAGAAGGCTTAACCGTAACTGAGTACATCATTTCCTCGTACGGCGCGCGCAAAGGTCTGGTGGATACCGCTTTGCGGACGGCTGACTCTGGGTACCTCACCCGTCGTCTGGTAGACGTATCCCAAGATGTGATCGTCCGCGAACACGACTGCGGTACTACTCGCGGCCTAGTCGTCGAAGCGATGAAAGATGGCGATCGCGTCCTGATTTCCCTCGCCAGCCGGATGCACGGACGAGTCCTTGCTGCGGATGTCTTCCATCCCGAAACCAAAGAATTAATCGGCTCGCGTAACCAGCAATTGGATGAAGATCTAATTAAGGCCATTACCAAAGCTGATGTTAAATCGGTATTTGCCCGATCGGCACTGACTTGCGAAGCCGCTCGATCGGTCTGTCAGCTTTGCTATGGTTGGAGTCTGGCTCATGGGCACCTCGTCGATCTCGGCGAAGCTGTCGGGATTATTGCCGCTCAATCGATCGGCGAACCTGGTACCCAGCTCACGATGCGGACATTCCACACGGGTGGGGTATTTACTGGCGAAGTCGAGCAACAAATTCGCGCGCCCCACGATGGGACGGTGAAATTCTCCAATCTTCGCGTTCGTGCCGTCCGTACCCGTCACGGGGAAGATCGCGAACAAGTGGAAGTCGTCGGCGATCTGATCGTCGAACCCAAAGGTAAAGGCAAGAAAAAGGTCTTCAACCTGACCCCTGGTTCGCTGCTACTGGTCGCTGACGGCTCGGAAGTCAAAACTGGTGACTTACTCGCCGAAATCGCCCTCAGTCGCGGCGGTCGATCGACCGAAAAAGCCACTAAAGACGTCGCATCAGATCTGGCTGGGGAAGTGCTATTTGCCGATATCGTCCCCGAAGAAAAAACCGATCGTCAAGGTAACATGACGCGGATCGCCCAACGCGGCGGTCTGATCTGGGTACTCTCTGGTGAAGTTTATAACTTACCACCTGGAGCCGAACCGCTGGTCAAAAACGGCGATAAAATCCCCGAGCATGGCGTCCTCGCTGAAACTAAGCTGATTTCGGTCAGTGGTGGGGTCGTGCGACTGCGCGGCGAACGGGAAATCGATATTATCACGGCATCTGTGTCCCTCGATCGAGCCAAAGTCGAAGTCGATAACGAATCGGGACGCGAACAATACACGATCGTCACCGACGATAACCAACGCTTCCAACTGTTAACTTCTCCAGGCACTAAAGTCCAAAATAGCACCGCCGTCGCCGAACTGGTAGACGATCGCTATCGGACGCGGACGGGGGGGATTATCAAATTTGCAGGCTTGGATGTCCAGAAGAAAGGAAAAGCCAAACAGGGCTATGAGGTCGTTCAAGGCGGCACCATCCTGTGGATTCCTGAGGAGTCCCATGAGGTCAACAAAGACATCTCCCTGCTCAACGTCGAAGACGGTCAATTCGTCGAAGCCGGTACCGAAGTGATTCGCGATATCTTCTGCGGCATCAGCGGGATTATCGAAGTCGTCCAGAAAAATGACATTCTGCGCGAAATCACGATTAAACCTGGGGAACTCCACCTGCTCGACGACCCCGAAGCCGGACAGTCGGTCACGGGTACGATCTGCTACCCAGGTCAAAAACCCGTTCCCGAACTCGAAGCTCTGACCGAGTTGCGGTACTTAGAATATGTCGAAACCCCAGAAGGTTCGGCACTACTGATCCGCCCCGTGACCGAGTATCAAGTTCCCGACGAACCCAATCTGCCCTCCCAAGCCTCTGTCAACCAAGCTGGTGCCCAAGGCACGATCGAGCTACGTGCCGTCCAGCGCGTACCGTACAAAGACGGCGAACGGGTCAAGTCCGTCGATGGGGTCGAACTCCTCCGCACCCAATTGGTGCTGGAAATGGAGTCTACCAGTACCCCGCAACTGGCTGCCGATATCGAGCTGATTAAAGATGAAGAATCGGGCGAACTCCGACTCCAACTGGTAATCCTCGAATCCCTGACGATTCGGCGCGATACTGCTGGGGATAACTTAGGTGGCAGCACCTATACCGAAGCCCTCGTCACCGACGGCCAACAAATCGCCCCTGGTGCCGTGGTCGCGCGGACGGAAATCCGGTGCAAACATCCTGGTGAAGTCCGAGGAATTCGTCAAGGTGCCGAATCAGTCCGACGGGTACTGATCGTCCGCGATACCGATCGCTCTACCGTCGAAACCGATGGTGCTAAACCTACCGTCAAAGTGGGCAACCTAGTTGTCTCAGGCAGTCAAATTGCTGAAGGTTTACCTAGTCCAGAGTCGGGTGAAGTCGTTGAAGTTCATGACGATCGCGTCGTGCTGCGGATGTCCCGCCCCTACCGGGTCTCGCCCGGAGCGATCCTGCACATCGACAATGGCGATCTCGTCCAACGGGGCGATAACTTGGTGCTACTGGTCTACGAGCGATCGAAAACTGGAGACATCATCCAAGGTTTACCTCGGATCGAGGAACTCCTCGAAGCCCGCAAACCTAAAGAAGCCTGTATCCTCAACCGCCGCGATGGTACCGCATCTGTCGTCTATAACGAGGACGGCGAACCGACCGAAATTAAAGTCATCGATGCCAGTGGTGCTGTCGAAGAATACTTCCTCGGCCCCGGTCAGAACTTGCTCGTATCGGACGGTAACGTGGTTAAAGCTGGGCACTTACTCACCGACGGACAACTCAACCCTCACGAGATTCTGGAAGTCTACTTCAACCACTTCCGCGAGGATAATGGTGTGTTTGAAGCTGCACTGCTGGCTCTCCAAAAAGCGCAAGCGTTCTTGGTCAACCAAGTTCAATCGGTATACCAATCCCAAGGGGTGGAGATTGCCGACAAACACATTGAGGTGATCGTGCGCCAGATGACTTCTAAAGTCCGCATCGACGATGGTGGCGACACCACCATGCTGCCAGGAGAACTGCAAGAACTCCGGCAAGTCGAGCAGGTCAATGAAGCGATGTCGATTACGGGTGCGGCTCCGGCTGAATATACCCCGATGTTGCTCGGGATTACCAAGGCATCCTTGAATACCGATAGCTTCATCTCTGCTGCGAGTTTCCAAGAAACCACGCGGGTACTGACTGAAGCCGCGATCGAAGGTAAATCTGACTGGCTCCGAGGCTTGAAAGAAAACGTGATCATCGGTCGGTTAATCCCTGCCGGTACGGGCTTTAACGCCTATGAAGACTCGAACTTCTCCAGCCCGATGGCCGATAGCGATTACGGCTCGATGGGCATGTACGGCGTCTATGACGGCTCGGTCGGTAGCGACGAAGATATGATCCTCGACGATCGTACCGCTCGCAGCTACGATCTCGACGACCCGATGCTCGGCGGCCTATCGATCGTCAAACCATCTAGCCCCGAAGAAGAGGACGAATTTGCCGGACTCTATGGCGATACAGTGAAAGCTGCCGCTACTGATGAGGAGGAAGACGATTTTGATTGGTCGCCATCTGAAAGCAGTGATGATGACGACGATCTTGAATAATCCACTAGTTTGGATCTTAATTTAACAAGCAACCCCACGATCGATATCGATCGTGGGGTCTTTTTTTGTCGATCGTGTAGCTGCTCCGATTCCAATCGCAACAAACCCGACTTCTTGGAGAAGTCGGGTTTGTGTAACCGGAGATTATTAACTAATTAACGGATGTATTCTTTGAGAATACTATTGCGGTTAGGATGGCGGAGTTTACGTAAAGCTTTAGCTTCAATTTGGCGAATGCGTTCGCGCGTGACATTGAAGATCTGACCGATTTCTTCTAATGTCTTCATCCGACCGTCATCCAAACCATAACGCAGCCGTAACACATCGCGTTCGCGCGGGCTTAAAGTATCGAGTACTCCTTCTAAATCTTCCCGCAATAAGCTCTTGGAAACTTGATCTTCAGGCATCTCACCATCAGCTTCAATAAAGTCACCGAGTCGGGAATCTTCTTCTTTACCAATTGGTGTTTCTAGTGAAATCGGTAACTGTGCAGATTTAGCAATAAATCGCAGTTTTTCGATCGTCATTTCCATGCGGGTAGCAATTTCTTCCTCAGTGGGTTTGCGACCCATTTCTTGAGAGAGTAATTTAGTCGTCTTTTTAATTCGTGAAATCGTCTCATATAAGTGGACGGGGAGGCGAATCGTCCGCGATTGATCGGCGATCGCGCGAGTAATTGCTTGACGAATCCACCAGGTGGCATAAGTTGAGAACTTATAACCTTTTTCGTGGTCGAATTTTTCCGCCGCACGGATCAATCCCAAACTGCCTTCTTGAATCAAATCTTGGAAGGAAAGACCGCGATTCATGTATTTCTTGGCGATCGAAACTACCAAGCGGAGGTTCGACTGCACCATTTTATCTTTAGCGCGACGGCCTAAAAATAAGCGGTGGCGAAATTGATTGAGTGGCATCTCGGCAACTGCTGCCCACTCGCGATCGTGGGGTTCGCGATCCAAGTCATTGAGGAGCTTTTCACGCATCCGCTCTAATTCGAGCAAATCGGCAATTTTACGTGCGAGTTCGATTTCTTCATCGGCACGCAGCAAGCGAATGCGACCGATTTCTTGTAAATATAGTCGAATCGAATCTTCAGTAAATTGTTTCTTCTTAGTTTGAACGCGACGGCGGGAGGCTTTGACTTTCCCCAGCTTACCATCCTCGTCTTCGACTTCAGATTCACTTTCAGCTTCAGCGGGAAAATCATCAGCCTCAACATCTTCGTCGAGTAGTAATTCTAACTCGCTGTCAGTGTCTTTCGTCGTTAGGGTTGCGAGCATGTCTTTAGTCTGGGTCATGTGTGGGTCCTCTTACTCCTATCTGTAACAATGAACTAATTGTAATGTTGTATTGCTGTTAACGATCGCTTGGTTGTTGGCACGGAATCTTCCAACTTGGATCGATTGCTTCAATGCCGATCGAATGCAAACATTAAGCTCGTTGGCGTAGCCTCCCTGAAAGAGAATCGCCGAGCATTAATAGTCTTCCACCCAGAGAATATCCTCAGTTGAGGAAAGCCCTTTTGATTGTAGCTCTTATTAAAATTTCTGCCAGTTTAGATTGTTAATTAAAATATCAATTTATGCCGACTGCACTCTCATAACTACCGCTACGGATCGATCTCATTGTTATCGGGCTTTCCTGGCCGGACTACCTCGCTTTCAAAGCGCGGGAAAAACTCCCCCAATGCAAAAGTTAATAGGATGAGTATTAACTATAGAGCAGTAGAGACTGTTTTTCATGTATTGATGGTCAACTTTGTTACAAAGACTTAACTCGATAGTTAAATCGAGCGATTCATATCTCCTTTGTGTTTGTTATTGCAAAGCCTCTGCTGACGCAAAAGCATTACACACGCCTAGAGATCGGGGAAAATAATTTTTCACCCTCTCGATATCCACAGTCTAACTGTTTAGTTTAACTTTGCCCACCCAATTTGTCGTGACAATCGTGCGTTAATTTGCTGAAAGATCGTTTTTGGGTCAGTTGGGAGTTGGGAGTTGGGAGTTGGGAGTTGGGAGAATGGGAGAAAAAAGGACGCTTGCGTCCAAATTCACGAACTTTTACCCGCTTTAAAATCTAACGCCCCACTCTTAAAACCAACTGGTGGTACAGCAACTCTTAACTCCTCACTCTTAAAGCCTAATTCCTCGTATGGTGATGATCGTAGCGGATGCGCGAACCTGCCCAGAGGAGTTTTTCGCGCAGGGTTTGGTAATAAGAATAGTTATCGCGCAGGATAATAAACTTGGCCTGACAGTCGGCCATTTGGACATCAACCCGCTGTCCAGGCCAGATCGAGGTCGCCAGCACCCCATCATTCCAGAGCTTGGTATTGAGTTCGTAATCGCCTAACGGCCAAATACTCACTGTCGAACCTGGTGGAATGATAATCGGGCGACTGGAAAGGCTCAGCGGACAGATCGGCGCAATGCTAATTGCCGCCATGCCTGAGTGGACGATCGGGCCATTGGCAGAGACATTGTAGCAAGTGGAGCCGGTGGGTGTAGAGACGAGCAAACCATCGCCTTGATATTGATCGACAATTTCGCCATCGATTTCCATCTCCAAAATCGAGGTTAACATCCGATCGGCTGCCGCAGGCTTGATACACATATCATTGAGCGCGAGAAATTTTTCACTCTCCGGTTCGCAATTGCGATCGTCGCCATTATATATATGTGCTTGGAGCATCATCCGCCGCTCGATCGCATATCGATCGTGCGCGAGTCGCTCCCAAATGGTTTCTCCGTCTATGGGAGTATCGGTGTTAAATAGTTCTAATGGTTCGGTCAAGAAACCCAGATGTCCGCCAGCATTGATGGCCAGGATCGGGATCCCATCGGGAGAAAGTTGTCTGGCTGCCGTGAGTGCCGTACCATCGCCGCCCAGAACGATCGCCAGATCGATCGGTTTGCTGGTGGAAGCGAGAAATACTGGATAGGGATTATCTTTAGCTCCACTCGGCCCCATCATCACATGACAACCCTGCTGTTCGAGTTGCTTGGCCGCTTTTTCGGCGAGGTTACGGCTGGTACGATCTCCAGCTTTGTGGGCGATGATGACGTTTTGGAGTTCCACGAGTTAGGGGATAGGGGGTATGGGATAGGGGGTAGGGGTTGTTACAAAATGGGGACTCGGTGACTGGGTGACAAAAGGACGCTTGCGTCCAAATTTACTCTATTCCCTATCCCCTATCCCCTATTCCCTAATGAAGAAAGTGACGAACGCCAGTAAACACCATCACGATACCTAAGTCATTAGCAGCGGCGATCGAGTCGTTATCGCGCATACTACCACCTGGTTGGACGATCGCGGTAATGCCAGCGGCGGCGGCGGTTTTGACGGAATCATCGAAGGGGAAGAAGCCGTCGCTGGCGAGAATTGCGCCTTGAGCGTCTGTTCCGGCTTGGGCAAGGGCGATTTGAGCCGAGCCGACGCGGTTCATTTGTCCCGCACCGACGCCGATGGTAGCGCGGTTTTTGGTGACGACGATCGCGTTGGATTTGACGTGTTTGCAGACTTTCCAGGCGAATAGTAATTCCTGAAGTTCAGCGGCGGTGGGTTGTTTGGTGGTGACTACTTGCCAGTTTTCGGTAGTTTCGATCGCTTCGTCGGCGGTTTGGACTAAAAGCCCGCCAGCAATAACTTTGACATTATCTTTGGTGCCAGTCGCTAGATCTGCTAGCGTCAATACTCGCAGATTTTTTTTGGCAGCGAACACTTCAGCCGCTGCTGGCGTACATTCCGGCGCGACGATACATTCGAGGAAGGTTTGGCTCATCGATCGAGCGGTATCGGCATCCAGCGGACGATTGACAGCGACGATGCCCCCGAAAGCGGAGGTAGAATCGGCATTGTAAGCTCGATCGTATGCTTCTAGCAGGCTATCGCCTAAAGCTGTCCCACACGGATTGTTATGTTTGATAATCGTCGCGGCGGGAGTATCGCTAAACTCGGAAATAATCCGGCGTGCAGCTTCGAGATCGACGAGATTGTTATAACTGAGTTCTTTGCCCTGCAAGATTTTGGCCGTCGTCCACCCCGTGGGGATTGCGCCCGTCTGATACCAGGCAGCGGGTTGGTGGGGATTTTCGCCGTAACGGAGCGATTGCAGGGGTTGGGCTGAAATTTGATAATTTGTTGTTTCGCCTGCTTGCGCTGCTAAATAACCCGCGATCGCGGTATCGTAAGCAGCGGTATGCTGAAATGTTTCTAACGCTCTAGCTTGTCGGAACTCGATTGAAACCGCTCCATTATTTTTAGTCAGCTCGGCAAGATAATCATCGTAGCGATCGGGATTGGATAAGACTGTCAAATGGGCGAAATTCTTAGCGGCGGCGCGGAGCATGGCGGGGCCGCCGATATCGATTTGCTCGATCGCGTCTGCTAAACTGACGCCAGGTTTACTAATCGTCGCGGCGAAGGGATAGAGATTGACGACAACCAGATCGATCGGGCGAATTTGCTGCTGCTTCAGATCGGCTAAATGTTCGGGCATGTCTCGCCGCGCCAGAATCCCACCATGTATTTTCGGGTGCAATGTCTTCACCCGTCCGCCCAAGATTTCTGGCGCACCCGTATATTCAGCCACCTTCATTACCGGAATCCCTGCGTCTTTGAGGGCTTGAGCGGTGCCCCCACTACTGACAATCTCAAAGTCAAATTTTTCGATCAATTGACGGGCGAAGTCAATCAGTCCGGTTTTGTCAGAGACACTCAGGAGTGCGAAACGAGTCATATATACGTGGGTCGTGAGGAATGGCTAGTGGCTAGTATATCGGGTTTGAGTCGATTCTCCAATTTCGATCGACTTACATTTACACTTATAGATGTTGTTTGGGCGAGCGAACTGTGATGAAACTGCCAAAAAAGTTGATGCTATTGGGCGCGGGTGAATTGGGCAAAGAATTTACGATCGCCGCACAACGATTGGGCAATCATGTCGTAGCGGTCGATCGATATGCCCACGCGCCAGCGATGCAAGTTGCCGACGAGTGCGAGGTAATTTCAATGTTGAGTGGTGAGGATCTCGAACGCGTGGTCGCCAAACACCAACCCGACTACATCGTGCCGGAAATTGAAGCCATTAGAACCGAGAAGTTAGCCGAGTTTGAATCGCGCGGCATTACTGTGATTCCGACTGCGAAAGCGACTCACTACACGATGAATCGCGATCGGATTCGCGAACTCGCCCACCGAGAGTTGGGCGTACGTACTGCCAACTATGCCTATGCAACTAACTTAGATGAGCTGCACACAGTCGCTCGATCGATCGGTTTTCCGCATGTAATCAAACCAGTAATGTCTTCATCTGGGAAAGGTCAATCGATCGTGGCCAATGAGTTAGAGGTTGAAGCCGCTTGGAAGTATGCAATCGCCGGTTCTAGGGGCGATAGTCAGAAGGTAATTATTGAAGAATTCATTAATTTTGAGATTGAAATTACCCTATTAACTATCAAGCAATGGAACGCACCGACGATCTTTTGTCCGCCGATCGGGCATCGGCAAGAGCGGGGCGATTATCAGGAATCTTGGCAGCCCGCCCAGATTACACCAGCGCAACTCGCGACCGCCCAAGCGATCGCCACGACAGTAACCGATGCCTTGGGGGGAGCCGGAATTTTTGGTGTGGAGTTTTTTATTACTGCCGATGAAGTAATTTTTTCCGAACTATCGCCGCGTCCCCACGATACGGGTATGGTGACATTAATCTCTCAAAACTTAAATGAATTTGAATTACATTTACGCGCAATTTTAGGTTTGCCAATTCCCAATATTATTCAATACGTACCAGCCGCCAGTGCGGTAATTTTGGCAACCGAAGAGTCTGACTCGATCGCTTTTACTGGTGTTGAAGCAGCCCTCAGCATGCCCAATGTCGATGTCCGATTATTTGGCAAACCCGATTCTCGCCCCTATCGCCGGATGGGTGTCGCCTTGGCAACAGCCGAGACAACCGATTTGGCGCGTACTAAAGCGATCGATGCCGCGAGTCAGATTACCCTGGTGAAGGCATAGGAGTGCGGGGAGTCTGGCAATTAGCGCGAATGATACAATATTAGTAGCAACACTTGAATTTCAGCCTTTCAGAGAGTGTCTAAAAAGGATTATTGGCTCCGATCGTAGATTTAAATCCCCCTAAATCCCCAAAAAGGGGGACTGTGACTCTTACTCCCCCTTTCTAAGGGCAGGGCTGTTTCATTCCCTTTGGGAATGAATTTGTCAATCCCCCAAGCAATTAATTTTCAGATGAACGTGGTTATTTCTTAGGATGAAATCACCCTTTATTCGATCGAAATCAATTGCTTTTCATCTTGACAACCTAAGCCTGGTAAGGAATGAATCAGCCCTGCCTTTCTAAGGGGGCTGGGGGGATTTAGATCTACGCTTTTCAGACACCCTCTCAAGCTGCGATCGAAGTACCGTTTGTGCCAACTCCCCACTCCCACTCCCATGCCAAATCGCCTCGCCAAAGTCCATCGTCAAACTGGAGAAACTGATGTCACCGTCGAGATCGATCTCGATGGTACTGGCAGTTGTCACGCCCAGACTGGCGTGCCGTTCCTCGATCACATGCTCCACCAAATTGCCGCCCACGGCTTATTCGATCTCCACATTACCGCGACTGGCGATATCGAAATCGATGACCACCATACGAATGAAGATGTCGGTATCACCTTTGGAATGGCTTTGGCGAAGGCATTAGGCGATCGCAAGGGGATTGTCCGGTTCGGTCATTTTGTCGCCCCGCTGGACGAAGCCTTGGTACAAGTCGCGCTAGATTTTTCCGGTCGTCCTCACCTCAGCTATGGCTTGACGATTCCCACCCAGCGCGTCGGGACTTACGACACCCAATTAGTGCGGGAATTTTTTGTCGCCGTCGTCAACCACAGTCTGATGACGCTGCACATTCGCCAGCTCGACGGCATCAATTCCCATCACATTATTGAAGCTACTTTTAAAGCCTTTGCCAGAGCGATGCGGATGGCAACTGAATTCGATGCACGGCGGTTGGGGACGATTCCCAGTTCTAAAGGCGTTTTGTAATAGTTAAATATCTATTACATTCACCAATTCCCCCGCTCGATTCAACCTATAATTAAAGTATCAAAAAATTCCTCGATCCACTTTGTGAAATGTAGGAGCATCAGGTATGAAAATTGTGACGACGATCGACAGATTTATCGGTTACTTTTTAGATGCATTAGCCCGAATTTTTGGACGCGATCGTAACGAGTATCCAGTCACTGGCGTTCAACCTTTTGAGGGCGAGATCTCAGAGAAAAAGCGTCATTAACTTTCTTAAATTCAGTGGCGATCTGGGGATTGTCCTGAAGCCTCATCGCGTTCTGATTCGGTCATAACTATCTCTGTTTCTGTTAGTGGCTGTAGGTCTAGATCTACGGCCACTTCTCGATCGCCCGACTTGCGATCGCGATCGGGGGCTTGTGTCCAGCGATCGAGGATGTCTTCAATCAACACCGCATTAATCCACACCTTGACAACCACAGTCAGCGGCAAGGCCAAAATCAAACCTAAAAACCCAAAGAAGGTGGTAAAAAATACTTGAGAGATTAAGGTAATTGCCGGTAACAGCGATACCTGCTGCGACATGATATAAGGTGTCAAAAAATTGCCTTCAAATTGCTGAATGGCAAAGTAAATCATAAAGATCGCAACAGCCTTCCACGGCTCATCCATTAAGGCGATCGCCATCGGCAAGACGACACTCAATGTGGGGCCGACATTGGGAATAAAATTGAATAAGCCTGCTAAAATTGCTTGCGCTAAAGCCAGCGGAATTCCTAATGCCAATAAACCGATTAGGCTCAGCAGTGCCACCACTACCATACTCAAGAGCGCACCGCCAACCCATTTGCCCAAAGATACTTCGCACTCAGTCAGAATCCCATCGATTCGCCGTCGATAAAAGCTGGGAAATAAGCTGACGAATGCTTGCCGATAAGCCTGCGGCTGCACCAACAGCATAATTGTCAAGATTGTCATAAATAACAAATTGAGTACGACCGCTAACGAACTCGAAAATAGAGTTAGCGATTGACCAGCAACAGACTTTAATAACGGTTGAATCTGGCGATCGAGATCCTGAACATCGGGCAAATAAGCAAATAATGGTGCCGGAATATAAGCTTGGATACTCGTCCGCCATTGCGTTGACGACTGGACGATTGCGGGTAATTTAGTCGTAGTTAATTCTTGAAACTGCGTAATAAATGGCGGTACGATTAAAACAAAAAATCCACCTAACACCGTTACAAAGATCCCGATTGCAGCTAGAGTACCTATTCCTCGCGACAATCTAAATCGATGTTGAATCTTACGAGCTAGTCGATTGAGTGATGTTGCCAAGACAATAGCCGCAAATACAATTAGTAGAACTTGCCGAATTTGCCAGATAATATATAGCGACAAAACTAAAGCTAAAAATCCCAGCCATTGACCTAATAACATCAGTATTTCCTATTAACTTAATCCGATCGATCTCGATCCAAAACTACGAGATCGTCGAGGTGCTTACAATAGAGTTGTTGAAATAGTAGCAGCAGATCGCTAGATCTAAAACATAATCGGATAAATTCTACCCAAAACTTCCATCAATAAGTCTTTGGGACAAGCGGTAATGAGTTCGGCTCCTCTAGATTTATAATCTAGCGATCGCAATCGATCGGCCATCAAGACACCAGTTACGGCTTCACCGTCAGGAATATTGACGTAGAACGGATTTTTTCGCTTGGTATTGCTAACCGGACAAACCAAGATAAAACCTCGCTGCTGGTTGAATTCGGTATGGCTGACAACTAGTGCGGGCCGCTTACCCATTTGTTCGTGTCCAGATTGTGGGTCGAAATTCAGCCAGATAAAATCGCCGCGCGCTGGAATATAATCTACCATTCCTCTGCCCCATTAGGCTTGCCCCAATCGATCTCTGATTCTGGCTCCAGTTCTTGGCTGAGGAGTTCGGATAGAGTATATTTAGGCATTTTCTGGACTGGCTCGACAATGAGTTGCCCTTTTTCTAACCGACAATCAACTTCATCATTGACCCCCAGAGCCAATTCATCGACGATATATTTAGGAATTCGGATAGCTAAAGAATTCCCCCAGCGACCAATTTGAGATTTCATGCTAGTCGATCGAGTTAAGATACACAAAGTATATCATTGCTCGATCGAGATTAGCAAACACATTATCATTGAGTTGGGTACGCTAGAGTTATCGTCATAGTGGGGTTCGATCGTGATTGAGCGGGAATTACTAGATTTAATCCCACGAGCGCGGGATGAGGTGTGGGAAGAGCTAGATTTGGCAGGATTGGAGCTGGAAGTTTTGCCGCCAGAAATTGGAAATTTAGTGAAATTAAAGCGATTGGTAGATTAAATCAACCTAACTCACCGATGAAGACCCGATCGTAATGGGCGCGATCGCACTCAACTTCAAACTAGGATGATCTTCCAGTAACTGATTGACATTCCATTCATTCTTAAATAACAACACCGGACGATTCCAGAGATCCTTGATGACCAAAGTATTAAATAACCGCCCAACTTTATCCAAGGCATCCCAACCATTTAAGACCCAGCGTGCGACTGAATAACCCAGCGGTTCTAAGGTTGTTTCCACCCCATATTCATTCTTCATCCGAAACTGCACCACTTCAAATTGCAGTTGTCCGACTGCTGCCAAAATTGGGTCGCGTTTGGCTTCATCGGCTGAATACATGATCTGGACTGCACCTTCTTCTTGCAGCTCCTTGACCCCTTTTTGGAACTGTTTGAACTTCGAGGGGTTGGGGTTGCGAAGGAAGGCAAATAATTCGGGAGAAAAACAGGGGATACCTTCATATTCGAGCTTTTTCATGCCTGTATAAATTGTATCGCCGATCGCGAAGACGCCAGGATTATTTAAGCCAATTACGTCGCCGGGATAGGCTTCTTCGATCGACTCCCGATCTTGGGCGAATAGTTTCTGTGGACGGGATAGTCGAACGGTTTTGCCGGTGCGGGCGTGGCTGACGGTCATGTCTTTTTCAAACTTACCAGTACAGACGCGAATAAACGCCACGCGATCGCGATGTTTGGGATCCATATTGGCTTGGAGTTTGAACACAAAACCGGAAAATTCGGGATAACTCGGATCGATCGATCCGACGTTAGAATTGCGATTGCCTGGTTTGAGGGCGTATTCCAAGAAATAGTGTAAAAATAACTCGACCCCGAAATTGGTCATCGCGCTCCCGAAGAAGACGGGGGTCATATAACCGGCATGAATTGCTTCTAAATCTAATTCTGAAGCCACGCCATCGAGGAGTTCGAGATCGCTGTGGAGTTGGTCGAATAATTCTTTATCTAATATTTCTTTCAGGCGCGGGTCGTGGAGATCCATCACCGTATCGGTGGCTTCGCGGCTGCCATGCGCTGTCCGCTCGAACAAATGGACTTTTTGCTGGTAGCGATCGAACACGCCTTTAAAGCGGTCTCCGGTACCGATCGGCCAATTGACAGCATAGGTTTGCAAGCCTA
>NZ_JANPGM010000559.1:0-1855 GCF_031423935.1 Chamaesiphon sp. VAR_69_metabat_338 | reverse complement strand
AATAGCAAATTATTGCGAAAACACATAAATTACTAATGTTGCAGATAATTACCCATTAATTACACCATTCAATTTATCTACAAAAAGCTTCTACCTAGAGATTTCATTCCCGATCGATCTGCCGTTACGCTGCGGTTTAATGCGCAATTACACTCGCTTTAGATCGGCCAAATGGCCGAAGCTAATAATTACTAGTTGTGAAATCGAAATCTATTCAATTACTTAGACGAGCGTGATTTTTAGTAACTACTTAGGCTGGGAAATATGGGATTGAGGACGATCGAGAAAAAGCACCAAAACAACGGTGCAATCCGGAATTGTGGCTTCAACTCCATCCCGATTAAAAAACTCGATCGCCTAGAGGATGGATAGTCTGGCACGATCCTCTGATGAGCAGCACGAGATCGCCCGATCGAGATCGAAATCGATCCCAATATTGTGGCAGATCGATAGAATTTATTGAGTCGATTTGGTTGCAGTTTCGATCTTACGAAGCCGGAATTGAAGCTACTTTTATTAGGAGGGAACCTCCCGTTCGATGCGCCGCTCCCAAGCTTGGGAGCGATTCGCGCTCGCCTTTGTTTCCCGACGGTTGCGATCGAGACAGAGGGGAGCCAGAGCCGGAGGCGAGGGCGGGGTGAGGGCGGTTTCATCATTGTCACTTTAATTATGTCCAGCTACTTAAATATGAAATTAAGCTGAATTTACAAATCCGGGGAGGTGTTCGAGATCGAAATCCCAGAGGACAGTTGATGCTTGTCGATTTTTAATAATTAGGGGGAAAGTATCTGTGACTTCTCAGATTTCTGCACAGGTAATTTGGCGATCGCCAAATAGTTGCTCGACGCTGAGTAAAAATTTATAGCTAGGAAAACTGATGAGCCAGCGATCGAATGTTACTGCCAACGGGTTGGGAAATGCATCCGCTTTTTAAGGGGGCTAAGGGGATTCTCTAGGATTTAAGCTTAACAAAATTGAGTTTTCAGACATCCTCTAAGCTAGATCGAATAACAAGACTTCCGCAGTTTTGTCAGTTGTTAGTTCTAGCAGTTCGGGACTGTTAATTTGGACGCCATCACCTGCTTGCAACTCTTCCCCGTTGAGATTGGCACTGCCGCTGGCAACTTGCAACCACACGCACCGCTGAGGCTGCATCTCAAATGTCACCATGTCGCCTGCCGAAAGTACCGCCGCATACAAATCGATATCTTGATGAATTACCACAGCCCCATCGCGCCCGTCTTTCGCCGCCACCAGTCGCAGCTTGCCTTGCTTATCTGCTGCGGTAAAGTTGCGTTGGTCGTAGCGGGGGGGAATATTTTGGCGACTAGGTAACATCCAGATCTGCAACAGGTGGACGGGATTGGTGTCTGAATTATTAAACTCACTATGTTGAATCCCCGTCCCCGCACTCATGATTTGGACATCGCCAGCCCGAATCACCGAGCCGGTACCGAGACTATCTTTGTGCGCCAATTCTCCCTCTAAAACATAGGTAAGAATTTCCATGTCCCGATGTCCGTGCGTCCCAAACCCAGCACCGGGCGCAATCCGGTCGTCATTGATGACCCGTAGCGAACGAAAACCCATCCGACTGGGATCGTAGAAATTGCTAAATGAAAACGTATGGTAGCTATCGAGCCAATCAATTTGAGTATGACCGCGCAGGTCGCTAGGATGAATTATGTTTACGGCAGTCTCGCTCATCTAGTTATCTCCCCTGTGCGTAAATTTATCGAATACATCGCGATCGATCTGCGGCTTTTAGCAAATTCTGGTATTCCTGTTCCTAGAGCCTAATTAATTCGATCGAGATTTATCTCTATCGATCGAGATATTGTGATGCAATCGCCCC
>NZ_JANPGM010000558.1:0-2030 GCF_031423935.1 Chamaesiphon sp. VAR_69_metabat_338 | reverse complement strand
CCGAGGAGGGGATTTTTCTCTGTCACCCTTTGGGTGATGGATGATGCTGTCTACTAAGATTCTGCCCAAATGTCTTCCTCGTACTGCCCACAGGGCAGCACCGAAAAAATCCCCTCCTCGGAGGGGTGCCCGTAGGGCGGGGTGGGTCAGATCTCCGCAGCACACCCAACAAACCCCCACACACCAAAATCCCCCTCACCACAGATGAAGGTGAAGGGGATAAATAATTAAGGCAGGAATTTTTTGTGTGTAATCGATTTACGCTTTGCTGGTAGCTTTGAGCTTCTTGCGCATCCGGAAGGCTACACCACCACCGATCAGGGTACCGATAACGGTGAAAGGTTCGGGAATTTTTTTGGCTGTCACTGCTGAAGCAAAGGCTCCGTCTCCTGTCACGGTATTTCCTGCAACTGTTGCTGTTGTGTTGGGAAGGATGCTTTTATCACCATCAATCCCACTGTAGACATTATTAGGAACACCACCCGTTGTGTTTGCTTCAAACTGTAATGTGACCGAACTAGTGTTGAGGAAATTTAAGAGGACATCTCCATTCACAGATGTCTCCGCTATGTTGTGACCGCCACCAGAAAAAAGATAGCTGTTAGCATTTTCTGAAACGCTCAATGGCCCGATCCCTGTCGTTCCATCGGTTGATGTCACTGTCCCTTGACCGATTCGATAACTGTTTAAACCACCAGTGTCAGAACCTTTGAAGACTCGCAGGGCTTCACTTTGAGTAGATTCTCCATCGATGTCATAGATGATAAAGTTAAAATCAGCGAGCGTAGCAGCAGTTGTAAAGGTATGGGTAGTGCCATTAGTCTGAAAAAAGTCGAACTTATAGGTCATTCCACCCACGCCAACTTGGCCAGCAGTATATACAAACGCAGCATCAGCACTAGATTGATTAATTCCGCTAGCATTCGGTGCACCGAAATTCGGTACTTGCCCAAGCATAGTGTAACCAGTTCCAAACGGGGTGCTGGTAAGCCTTGCATCAACTCCTGAAGCAACATTACGGAAGTCGAATACTGTGGCTCCGGTATTTGGTGAGCTAACATATCCAGCTCCGTGGCCATTTACACTGGTGACGTTGTTTGCTTGGACGGGATCGTTGAAGAGTAAACTGGTAGTGACTGCACCAGCTTGTTCGGGTTGACAGACAGTCGCTACAGCAGCCAGACTCAATACAGAAGCAAAGATCGATCGATTGAGCTGGTGCTGACCCAGAGAGTGCGGATGTGCGCGGGTAGAGCTAGCATCACTCGATCGTGATGAAAAGGATTTTAAATTCATAAATCGGGGGGTATGTTTGTAGGGAACTCTTGCAATTTTTTGCAAACTAGTCTGCTTACGGGCAATACGGCCTCGACTTTCCAGCATTCACGCCTTAGTCCGAGCAGCTCAGTAAAGTATCAAATCATGCCAGCAGTAAGCTTTTTTGCTTAAAAATATCCAGTCAACTTAATAGCAGTTCAGCGAATATATTCTGACTTATCTAGATAGTACCCAAAAAATGGCAAAAGCAGTCTAAATATGTCTAAACAATATCAGCCATTTGGCTGATATTATCAGTTGGTAATCCACACTTGTCAAAATAGCCTTTTTGCAGATCGCAGTATTCGATCGCGTTTGCTGCCGTGCGATCGAATGGTGTCGTGAGGCTGGCGATCGATTGTCTGGAGAGGGTTTAGGTGTCGAGGCTACTAGTATTTACGCCACTCTCGATCTCTAGTTACGATCGCAAAACCTGGAGATTGCCGAACATGAGGATAAATATTGACCCACCATCGAAATTTATTGCAGATCGTTATTTTCCGATGGCGATGCTTTTTCCTGTTTTACCCAGTTAATGATTGTCGTGTGATGGACGCCTTGAAGTCGCTCGATCGCGCGGAAGCTCATCCCATTATGATGAAGTTTCAAGCACTCTTGTTTAATTTGTTGCATGTATCCGCGAGGGCTGTATGAGTCGATAAATTGCTTGCCACAGTCGATACAAATATGGTTTTGCTTGTCTTTCTTGCGAC
>NZ_JANPGM010000557.1:0-2280 GCF_031423935.1 Chamaesiphon sp. VAR_69_metabat_338 | reverse complement strand
CGAAGATCTGGGCAATATTCGCCCGATCTTAGATCGATTGCATCAGCAAGGATTTAGTGTTTTAGCCTATGATTATCGCGGTTATGGGACGAGTAATGGTGTGCCTAGTGAAAGTAATGCTTATCAAGATGCTGATGTTGTCTATACATACCTAACCAAGCAACTTAAAATTCCTGCCGATCGCACGATCGTCTATGGGCAATCTGTTGGCAGTGGCTCGGCAACCGAACTCGCAACTCGATATCCTGTTGCCGGTTTAATTTTGGAGAGTGCTTTTACATCAGCTTTTCGAGTAGTCGTCCCTTTTCCCATACTACCTTTTGATAAATTTACCAATCTCGATAAAATCAAGCGGATTCATTGTCCTGTGTTGGTGATGCACGGACAAGCCGACAACACAATTCCCATCCACCACGGACGATCGCTCTATGAAGCCGCACCAAATCCAAAAATGTCGCTATGGGTTGCAGATGCCGGACATAACGATCTTGCTGACATAGCAGGCGATCGCTACGATCGAGTACTGTTATCTTTTCGGCAACTCATCAAGACACACGATCGATAGTTCCAGCTAGTTTAGGTTAATTCGATCGCATCATTTAATAGTTAAAAGAGCGAACGATGTAGGCGATTGGTAAGGACGATCGATTAACTTCAAATAACTGTCGCACCTCGATCGATTAGATAGCATCTTTGAGGACTTGGGCGAGCAAATGACGTTGGCGATCTCATAGAATAGAAAAGACACTGCATGTTTTTTCTGACTTATGTCTGTAAGCACGGAAGCCCTCAAACACGATCTAGATGGACTTACTCCCAACCAACTCCAACAAGTGGCTGATTTTGTGGCCTTCTTGAAGTTTCGCAGTCAGCGTCATCATCGAGTTATTCCCGATCCAAACCAACTGGCTGCGTTGTTTGCAGAGTTTGCGGAAGAAGATCGCGATCTTGCAGAGGCAGGTATGGGTGACTATGCAGCGATGCTTCATCAGGAAGACTAATCGTGACGAATTCGCTCAACCGAGGTGAGATCTGGTTAGCCGATCTCAATCCAACCCAAGGCTCCGAACAAGCAGGCGTTCGCCCCGTCATCATTTTCCAAAATGATATTGTTTCACAGTTCTCGACTACTACCATTGCTATCCCCCTGACGACCAATCAACGTCGCGCTGCTCTGCCGATCTGTTTATCGATCGAACAAGGTAATGGTGGACTTACCCAAGATTCTGTTGCTCTGTGTTTTCAGATTAGAGTACTGGATAAAAATCGGTTGATTCGTCTATTGGGGCAACTGAGTCCCGAAATAATTGCCCAATTGGAAGAAGTGGTTTTGCTCACATTGGGATACGAGTCATAAAAATGGAAATGACAGCAATACTTTTACCCTTTCACGATCGAACTAAGTTGGCAATTAATCATGACGATCGATTAATTCCAAACAACTACCGCACCTCGATCGAGATATTTAGCAAGGGTAAACATGAGATGATACTTGCTCTTCATTAGCACTATTTAGCGCATAAATATATCAACGTAGTCAGTAACCGGATCGCAAGGATTTAGAATTTGTTGCAATCGCCAATATTTCCGATTTTCAGTGATTTTAAAGACCATTTCGCCATCGCGTTTGCAGGTTTCGCCTTTGTTGATATGGCTGACTCGCGTGACGATCTTACCTTGGAAGGTAAATTGTTTATCTTCGATATTTAGAATCCTGCCATCGATCTGGAGATAGTCATCGCCTTTGGTTTGTTGGCCTCTAATCGACATAATGCCTTGTCGATCGATTACTTTAACATTGCCAAATTCAGACCAATTTTCCGACCCAATCCATTGCAGGTTTAGCTTATGTCTGCCGACTAATTTTCTGGCAGCAGCAGGACTACTTACGAGTGTTATTTCTTGAGGTTCTGGCTGTGCCAATAGTATACTCGGCCAGAGAGCTAGAGCTAAACCGATCGAGATGACCTGAATTTTTTTCACGATCTGTTGATGGATAATTTAGATGAAGCAGGAATTAGGATACATGAAAAGACGGTAGAGTCGTGAATGAGGTTCCAGATCGATATCAGGCGATCTTGGATTAGATTGCATTGCATTGTTAGTTTGTATTTTCTTCTTCTGGTTCTTCCCCAATTGCTGGTTGTGAAGAGTGTCTAATGTGAAGAATCCGAACATTAGATACCGCGTCTGTCTCTAGAATAGTGAAAATAATTCGATATGCATCACGTCCTTTACCATAGATAAGCTGGCGAATCTCTTGGCTAAAATACTCATTCT
>NZ_JANPGM010000556.1:0-3921 GCF_031423935.1 Chamaesiphon sp. VAR_69_metabat_338 | reverse complement strand
GATGACCGTATTAAACGGGTTTTGGGCGTGGTAGCGGGTCATCGCCCGACCGACAGCATATTGATTTTTGGTACTGCTACCCGTATCGGCAATAGCGGCAAATCGCAGTAACAGCTTGGATTTGGGCGTGACTACAGCAGCTAGGGGGAGATCGTTCCGAAAGGCGGCACCCGCAGTGAGGGAAGCATTGTCACCATCCTCGTCAGCCGAACTAGATCGATCGGCAAATAAGAGTTTGCCAGCTCCAGCCAAACCAAAGCCAGCCAAGCCAGCTCCCACTAAAAATTGACGGCGGTTAGTACTCATAAATTTTGATTATCTGTAAGGGTCTGACCGAACAAAGATGATAGATTAGAGAGAAGTGACACTCATCCTAACCGAAATGGCACCCCGATCGCGCACAGGTAAACTCATGCAAGGATTGTTTGGGCGATTTGGTAAACAGCAGCCAGAGCCTACCCCACCGCCGAACGGCAATCCCCGGCAAAATCGTCAATCTGCCGCTCCAGCCGACATGTTTGCCGATTTTGACGATCGTGATTGGGATCGTCCCGCCGCACGCGATCTCGATCCGATTGCCAGTCAATTCGATACCGATGACGAAGAGACTAACTGGGATGATGCCGAAGTAGCAGAGAATGAAAATAACCCATTAGTGCGACCGCCCAATCGTCGCATTGACTACGCACAACCGACGCTAACAGTCGAATCGCCGAATGTCACCAATAGTAGCGATCTCGATGACTGGGCTGAGGCACTACCCGCAGCCACAGTCAAAAGTAGTAATATTCGAGAGGCCCGTCGCGGTCAAAATATCAGATCCATCCCACCTAATGAAGATCTGTGGGATGAGAGTCCCCTCGATACTCAGGAACTAGCCGCTCGATCGACATTTTCGAGTGGTAGGAGTACCGTTGGTGGTACTAGATCCACCCAGGTAAACCCCGCTGTCGGCTTGTGGGCGGGGATATTGCAACAATTTCGCCGATTCCTGCCAGGGCCACTTCAGCAGCTCTCTGATGCGATTCTCACGGCAACTGTGATACTATTCGTCACCGTGGGCATCTGGTTTATCGATAGCTTGTTTATGCCAGGAATTGAGGGCATGGCTTCCAAACCACCAGAGGCACCTGTTGCCGTGCGACCTGCCGATCCCCTGGTGGAAAGTCCGACTATCGTCAGTCCCGAGCAAGCATTTATCGAGGCACTAGAGACGCAAATTAGTGAGATTACCAGTCAGTATCCAGACGATCTCGTGCAAACATTAGATGTCGATACTGCTAGCGATCGCTTACTCGTGCAGCTCAATCCGGTGTGGTATACCCTCAATGACGATCGTCAAAATAGTTTAGCCGATCGAATGTGGCTTCAAGCTCAAGCCAATCATTTTACCAAATTAGAAATTCAAGACAGTCAAGGTGTCTCGATCGCCCGCAGTCCTGTCGTTGGCAAGCATCCCATCATCTTACAGCGACGATTGAGTTAGTACTTGGGTCGATCGACGATATTTGTAGATGACAAGAATCGATCGATGCTCAATCCTCGATCGCTGCCCGATGATATTTTTATAATCCAAGAATTCGATCGGCTCCACAAAAATCGATTTCTGAATCTATGATACAAACACCTAATTAACGAAATATTTTCATTAAGCAGCCTGAAGTGTTCTGGGTTCGGGAATAGATTCGCCTTCTGCTTGCCAAGCTTCCAAGTACATCTCAATTACTTCTTCACCATTACGAATGGCTTCATCGCGAGTTTGACCGTGAGTACACGGCATTACTACTCGCTCTGCAAACTCTGGAATTGTGACTAGGAACAGCCGATCTTCCTCAGACCATTCAATAACCATACTATATTGGCTCATCATTATCTTTCTCTTCGATTATTTCTGCGAGTGCCAAAAGTAATTTTTTGAGCTGATTCTCTAGATATAGAGGCACATCATCTCCATTTTTACCTGGAATGGTCAGCGTTTTTTCAAGCATTGGGTGTCGCCAGCGTTCGTGGCTCCCCTTACCGCGCTTAGGTAAATAAATAAAGCCCTCATTTGCGATTTGAGCTTTAAACTCCCGAATTTTTCTGGGCATAAATATTCTTTTTACACCCTACTTTAATTTCCACATGAAGTAAGAATTGTTGTTGCCAGTAGAAATTTTCAACTTTGGCAACTGCCTACTGCTAAGTCGATGTAAATCGACGCTGTGTACTAAACAATAATTAGTCCTGAAAAACTAGCTAGGCGTCTGTTGTAAATCGGGTCTTTCCTCAGGTAAAATTGCGCCCTCGATCGGGCAAACTTGAATACAAATTCCACAATCGATACAAGTGGAAAAGTCGATCCAATACCAGTCGGTACCCCGCGTATTTTTCCCTGGCCCCTCATGGATACAGGCAACTGGGCATGCTGGTACACAATCAGCTACACCTTCACAAACATTGGTAACGATCGAGTGGGACACAAGTTCTTCTCTACTAATAATTGACAATAATTAATCGTAATGCAGATCGATTCTAAGCTGCCTAAGTCATGATTTTGGGAACTTTGAAAAAATCTGTTTCGCGATCGGGTGCTGCTGCATAGATACCAGCGAGATTTTGGTACGATGACTGCTCGTCATGGCGAGTAATATTACTCATGTCAATTGCTCTAGTCGTTGGCTCGACATTATCGGTATCGAGTTCGCTCAGTTGCTCGAAATAGTCGAGAATACTACTCATCTGTCCGGCATACTGTTCTTCTTCTGCGGGAGTGAGTTCCAATCGAGCGAGAAGGGCTACTTTGTGGACTTGGTCGCGATCGAGCATAGGGGGGTTAATAATTGATAGTTGAATGTAGATCTTTGCCTAAGACCTAAAGCCTAAAACCTAAGACCTAAAGCCTTAAAAATAAATATCGATCTGAGAGCGTCCGGTGGTTTTGAGCCAGTTTTGGGCTTCGATATAGTTGTTGGGGGCGATCTTGATGGCTTGAATCCAGTACTCAGCGGCTTTGCCGAGCAGGGCTTCGCTAGCGGTCATATCGCCTGTTTCAGCGGCTTTTTCACCTTGATAGTGATAAATGACGGCGATGTTGTTTAGGGCTTGGCACAGGCGCGAATTGAGTTCGACGGCTTGAAAATATTGGTTGAGGGCGCGTTCGTGTTCGCCATTACTAGCGTAGATCAAGCCCATATTGTACAGGATATAGCTGCGATCGTAATCGTTTTCTTCTAGGCGCAGGGCTTCTTCGTAGTTGTCTAGAGCTTCGGCGTATTCGCCATCAGCCTGAGCGGACATCCCGTCGCGATAATAAACAAAAGCCTCTTTGGCACGCTTGTTGGTCGGCATGATCTTGAGGAGAATGTCTGCCATGACTGTGAAGCTTTTGTCGATGAAGTTATCGTTCTTCTGGGTTCTTGGCATAGCTAAATTAGGGATTCAGGAACGTATCCTGATGCTTAGTTAAGGTATTTTTACTTATAGTTATCTATTTTACCGTTTTGGGCAATGAAGCCAAGGACTAGTAACAATTCTTGTGGGGAAGAACGGAAAGACGATCCGCAGGCCGGAAAAGGCGGAACCAAGGTCAGGAAGGGCTGAGGGCTGAGGTGGATCCAGGGTGATCACGGGCATCGATCTCGACACTGTGCGGTTTGCGGAGCCGATTTATCTGTGGCTCCTGATTGCGCCCGGAACGTTGCTGATCATCTGGGTCTGGCAGGTCGTCCGCCGGCGCAATCGGTTGCGGCTCGCCACCCGGCTGACGGCGGCGGACACGCTCTTCGTGCCGGAGATATTTCAGGATAACCGCATCGCCTGGCTGCGGGCGCTGCGCGACGATTCGCCCCCGCGCCGGGTCGCCGTGTTTCACGACGCGATCGCCTGGAAGCGGCCGGAGATCACGCCGGCCGCGCGTTACGCCGGCTTTGCGGATTACAT
>NZ_JANPGM010000555.1:0-1834 GCF_031423935.1 Chamaesiphon sp. VAR_69_metabat_338 | reverse complement strand
CCGACGTGCTGCCATCGATAAATGTCCCACCAGCCATAATTAGCTCGCTTTCATAGCCGTGGAGATTGCCAGGTACCGGATCGACATAGGCATCGATCGGTGAATTTTGTTGGATCGATCGACAAAAAGCAATTAGTTTGGCGCGCGAACCAAATTTAATCGCTTGAATCACATCGCGACGTGGTGCCAACGGTAAAGGATTGACAGGATAGCCTAATTTATCGAACACATAGGCGGTCAAATGATTGCCTTTCATCGCTTCGCCGACCATTTGGGGCGCGAGAAATAGACCTTGAAATAACAGCCGATTTTGGTCGAAAGTTGCCCCACCAGAGGAGCCGATACCAGGAGCCGTGAGCCGACAAGCGGCTGCTTCCACTAAATCCGCTCTCCCCGCGACATAACCGCCGCCAGTGGCGATCGTTCCGCCAGGGTTTTTAATTAACGAGCCAGCAATCAAATCGGCACCCACGGCAGGTGGTTCGCGATCTTCGACAAATTCGCCATAGCAATTGTCTACAAAGCAAATCGTCTCGGGGTTTTGACGCTTGACGATCTTCACGATCCGTTCGATATCGGCGATCGATAAAGACGATCGCCAAGCATAGCCACAGGAACGCTGAATTAAGACCATACGGGTGTTGTTTTTAACCGCCTGACCTAAACCATCCCAATCGATCCCGCCGTCGCTTTCTAGGGCTAATTCGCGGTAATCGATGCCAAATTCCTTCAGCGATCCCTGTCCCGTCCCTCTGGTGCCAATTACTTCTTCCAATGTATCGTAGGGCGCACCGACGACCGAGAGCAATTCATCCCCCGGACGCAGCACCCCAAATAGAGCGCAGGCGATCGCATGCGTACCAGAAACAAATTGCACGCGAACGGCAGCCGCTTCCGCCCCCACAATTTCGGCAAAAACTTTATCGAGCGTTTCGCGACCCAAATCGTCATGTCCGTAGCCGCTGACACTGCAAAAATGCCGCACTCCAACTCGGTGACGCGCGTAAATTTCTAAAACTCGGCGGAGATTACCCTTGACTTGGCCGTCAATACCATTAAAAATCAGTGATAGTGCCTTTTCTGCTGATGGAATTATTAATTCGCCGTTCATGATTCGATGTGGTAAATTATTTGGCTGTGGGATCTGAACGCAGATCGGGCATATTCTTACAACTCTTCATAGGTTATCTCAATGACTGTTGCCGCATCAACAAAACTTCGTCTGGATTGGACGATGATTATCGCGCTCGTAATCTTTCACATTGGCGCGATCTGTGCCTTTTTGCCGGGACTATTTAGTTGGCAAGCTGTCGGGGTAGCATTATTGCTGCACTGGATTACGGGTGGATTGGGGATTACATTAGGATGGCACCGCCTCCTCTCCCATCGGAGCTTCCAAGTTCCTAAGTGGTTAGAATACTTTTTTGCTTTTTGCGGCACGTTAGCTCTACAAGGAGGAATTTTATGGTGGGTGGGGTTGCACCGACACCATCATTTGCACTCTGATGAAGATGTCGATCATCACGATTCCAAGAAAGGCTTTTTGTGGAGCCACGTCCGCTGGATGTGTTTTGAAGTTCCGGCTGAAAGCGATATTCCCCGCTTTACCAAAGATATTGCCGACGATAAGTTTTACCAGTTTTTGAATACTTACTTTTTCCCCCTTCAAGTGGTGTTGGGCGTGGTGCTATACGCGATCGGTGGTTGGCCGTTTGTATTCTGGGGCGTATTCGCACGATTGGTGATTGTCTATCACTGTACTTGGTTGGTCAATAGCGCGACGCACAAGTTTGGCTATCGCAACTTTGAAACTACCGATAACTCCACCAATTGC
>NZ_JANPGM010000554.1:0-4035 GCF_031423935.1 Chamaesiphon sp. VAR_69_metabat_338 | reverse complement strand
CATCTTGTACCAGTTTGAATATACTAGTGATAACCGCAAATCCAGTGTACCCTCGACGGGCACCCCTACACCATTAATCTGTAGGGGTGCCCCTCGTGAGTACCCTGGATCTGCGGTTAGCACTAGTATATTCAAACTGGTGCAAGATGTGAATCTATTCGATCGCAGTCGATCGCCACTGTACCGGATCGATGGAGACGGCGTTGACATATAGTCCCCAGTGCAAGTGTGGCCCAGCTGCCGAACCAGTAGCCCCGACTGCCCCGATTCGATCGCCTGAGGCGAGCATTTGTCCCTCTTCGACATCAATTTTACTCAAATGCAAGAAGATACTAACAACGCCTTGGCCGTGATCGACGCCGACGACGTTGCCGTGAATGCGGAAACCTTTCTTTTCATAGCCGATCAATACGACCTTACCTGCTGCTGGCGCGACTACTGCCGAGCCATAGCTGCCCGCATAATCTAAGCCCCGGTGGTAATAATCGTTCGCAAATTCACCGTTGTAATAACGGCGTACGCCAAAAGGAGAGCTAGTCCTCCCTTGGTTGGGGGCGATAAATTTGCCATCCCAGAATTTAATCGGACTGACTGTTGCTTTAAATGCTAAAACTTGTTTGAGTTCTTCGGGAGTGGCTTCGATGCCAGCTTTTCCGGGGGTGAAGTTAATGCGCTGGGTGGGAAATTTGCGATCGGCGATCGCGATTTTGAGAGTAGCAGTAGCTTTGGGATCGTTAGGGGTAGAGATCGTCACCTCGCGCACGCCCGGTTTTTCGAGTGGGGTAGTCGGGATCATTGCCCGAAAGCGATCGCCACCCACGCCGAAAGCGGGATAAGTCTTGATGCCCATTTTGACAACTGGGGGTACCGACGGTGAGGCGGCAGTGAGATTTAAGATTAAAGTTTCGCCCAAGCGGGGACTAGTGGGGCTGAATTTGACACCCAAGGCTAAGCCAGGGACTTGCAGCGAGCACAGGACGATCGCCAAAGCCATGACACCACAGCCGAGATTGCGCCAAGTGCGAAATCTCGGCGATCTCCAAAGCTGGGGGAGCGCGACTTGTTTGGCAGACGGAAACTCGAACATAGAAATTTGTGGTTGGGTAGGGTTGCGATCGAGATTATAAAGGTTGGCGATGACAAATTAGCTTGCTTACAGGATCCAGTATCTAGTTACCTACGTTCTGTTCCCACAGATGCCCATAAACTCGGTATCCTAGAAGTTAACTTAAATAAAGTTAATTAAAAATTTTATAATTACAGAGATCTAGTGTTAGAAGATTTTCGGCTGATTGTAGATTTGGTATCGATCCTCGCAGCGGCGGCTGTGGGCGGGATTATTGCTGGATTAGCCAGACAGCCTGCGCTCTTGGGTTATATCATCGGCGGGATGATTGTCGGCCCTGCGGGGCTAGGACTGATTAAAGAACTCATTCAGGTCGAAACTCTCGCCCAATTTGGCGCGGCGTTTTTGTTATTTGCCTTGGGCGTAGAGTTTTCGTTTTCGGAGCTGAAAAAGGTTCAGAAAATCAGTTTGGGTGGCGGCGGCTTACAGATTGTGCTGACTATCTTAATTACGGCTTTTATCTCTGTCAGTGTCGGCTGGGTGACGACGCCCCAACAGGGCGTATTTTTGGGGGCGATTCTGTCGCTATCTTCGACGGCGGTAGTACTTAAATCACTGATGGAGGCCAATGAAACGGCGACGCCTCACGGACAGGTGATGTTGGGGATTTTGGTCGTACAGGATTTGGCTTTAGGGTTCATGTTGGCAGTGCTACCCGCACTCGATCGACCGCCAGCAGAAATCGGCATGGCGGTGTTGCAAGCAGCGGTGAAAATTGGCTTATTTGCCCTCGGTGCGACGGCATTTGGGATCTGGGTGATGCCGCGATTGTTAAGACTGCTAGCGAGTACGGAGAGTCGCGAATTGTTTCTGTTGGGGATCGTAACCTTGTGTCTGGGGATCGCCCTGAGTACCGCATATTTGGGCTTGTCCATCGAAATGGGGGCTTTCGTCGCTGGTTTGATGATTTCCGAGGCCGAGTACGCCGACCAGACTTTGGCCTATGTAGAGCCGATTAGGGATGTGTTTGCGGCGTTGTTTTTCGCGGCGATCGGGATGCTGATCGATCCGCTGTTTTTATGGGATAACTGGGATCTGATTCTGGGATTGGTATCGATCGTCTTTGTCGGGAAGTTTGCAATTATTACACCGCTGGTGCGGCTGTTTGGCTATCCGCTCCAAACCGCGCTGATTGCGGGGTTGGGTTTGGCGCAAATTGGCGAATTTTCGTTTGTCCTGGCTAGTGAGGGACGCAATCTGGGCCTGGTATCGCGCCGAGTCTATCTCCTGTTGCTGGGCACGACGGCAGTGACGTTGGTAGTTACGCCCTTTATCCTCAGATTGATTCCGAGTTTATTTAACTGGATCGAGCAGGTACCCGCCCTCGATCGCTGGTTCCAACCGGGCGAACCGCCCCTAGAAGTCTCGGAACACGTCCCCCTCGAACCCCCGATCGTCATTTGCGGTTATGGGCGGACGGGGGAAAATTTAGCCAAGCTCTTAGCCGAACAAAATGTGCCAGTAGTGGTCGTCGATCAGTCAGAGGCGGCGATTCAGAGATTGCGAGATAGTGGCATTCCCTATATTTATGGCAATGCCGTGAGTATTCCCGTGCTGACTAGAGCCGGACTCGATCGCGCGCGGGCGATGGTAATTGCGCTGCCGGATGCGATGAGTACGCGGCTGTGTCTCAAACATGCCCTGGAAATCTCGCCAGAGCTAGATATCGTCGTGCGTGCCGATCGATACCAAGATATCGAATTGCTGTATCAGCTTGGCGGCAGTGAAGTCGTCCAGCCCGAATTTGAAGCTAGTCTGGAAATGGCCGCTCATCTGTTGGTCAAAATTGGCTTACCGACAGTGCAAATTCAACGCCAAGTCACAACGATCCGCAATTCTCACTATATGGAATTGCGACCGGTAGGGGCGACACCGCAAAATATCCAGGAGGCGACACTGGGGATGAATCGCCGGTGGTATCGGTTGTCATTGACTTCGCCGCTGCTGGGTAATTCGATCGCTAGTGCCAGCATTCGTCCGTTAACTGGAGCGACGATCGTCGCCATTCAACGCGAAGATGGTACCAAGATCGACTATCCCAATGGCGGTACGCAGTTTTTACTGGGGGATAGTTGCTTGGTTGTGGGTTCGGTAGAGGAGCAAACCTTGTTCGAGCAACTGACTAAGGGGGAAATTGCCATACCGATGCTGTCGCCAGTCATTGCCATCCCCGAAGTCACCGTAGTTACTAGCGATTAAGAGTACTGAATATAGGCGATCGCGCGGCGGTAAATCAATGTTTTGCGCTCGCTAGTATCGCTAAAAAATAAATAGTCGGGATCTTGCCAGATAATTTTGCCCGCGAACATATCCCCAGTTACTAATTTGATCGATACCTGGATTTTGTCTTTGATCGAGCCTTGGATTTGACGGGTGCTCGGTAAATTAACGTCGAGTTCGGACATACGATCGATCTGGGTAGAGGACTTGTGGTGAGACAATAGTGGCAGCTATAGCTTGACTTGCCACTATCGATCGAGTTGCTAGTTCTGCTCAAAGCATTAGCCACGAGCGAATGGAAGCGGTGGATCGGCAAAACCGGATTGTGCCTACAGCTAATTTCTGTCAATCCGCGCAGGGGACAATCGCTATTGTTAATGTCGATGAGCTTATTATTCCCAATTTTGCAGCGAGTTTTTGATAGGATGACAGGAGTTTCTAGCAGATTTGTCTAGTGGTGCTGGATCGATGGCAATTCCTCGCGATCGTCAGCAGCCGAACATCAACATTTTCGGAGGAGTAGCCGTGTTCGGGTCAATCGATCGCCTCACCTCAGATAACAGGATTGAAAAACTAAAACTATTACAGCACTTTTCAGCAATTGTGAAGTACAATCTTGTCCCCGCTCCCCGCTGTCTTGTCTTGACTGAAACACATGCGGAGGAAACCTCCGCGTGATTTCAGTCGCT
>NZ_JANPGM010000553.1:0-6523 GCF_031423935.1 Chamaesiphon sp. VAR_69_metabat_338 | reverse complement strand
CTCCCAGCAACGTCCACAGCGATCGACGAGCGACTGCGCGTTCTCTTCCTCAAAATGCAGGCCGAACAAGCCTCCCTGCGCGACGTTGCCGCCACCCTCAATCAGATCGTCCTCGAACAGGCCGCACGATTGCCGCTGGAGTGGCAAATTGCTGGCGGTACCGATATTGGTGCGACCCATCAGCACAATGAAGATTCATACTATCCCACGCCCCTAGAACTAGCTCAAGATCCCACTGGTGGCAAGATTGCCATTATTTGCGATGGGGTAGCCGGACATGAAGGTGGCGAAGTTGCCAGTCAGATGGCTGTCAATTTGCTCAAAATTCAGACCCAGAATCTACTGGAAAATCTGAGCCACAGTCGGGAAATCGTTGCACCCGAACAGATCTGTAATACGATCGGTGCGATCGTCAGGGTGGTCAACAATACAATTACCGCCCAAAATCACAGTCAAGGCCGCGAAGATACGCGGCGAATGGGGACGACGATGGTGATGGCAATCCAAGTCAATCAGCCAATTCGTGCTGGCAAAGGCTTCGGCAATTCTCACGAGATCTATATCGCTCATGTGGGCGATAGTCGGGCTTACTGGATTACCCCACACCGCTGTCAATTGCTGACGATCGATGATGATATCGCGACTCGTGAAGTCAAACAAGGTCGCGATGTCCCCTGGCATAGTGCCAGCCGCCCCGATGCGTCGGCACTGACGCAAGCCTTGGGCATGAAATCTGGAGAGCTACTGCAACCTACCGTCCAGCGGTTGATGGCGATCGAAGATGGCATTTTGTTGTTATGTTCCGATGGCTTGAGCGATCGTCAGCTGGTTGAAAGCTCGTGGCAAGATTATGCAGAGCGCGTTCTGCACGGCGATCTGCCGCTGACGGAGGCCGTCCAATCTTGGCTGGCACTAGCGCATCGCGAAAATGGCGATGATAATATTTCGCTCATCCTGATGTCCTGTAATGTCTCAAAACCAGCTCCTAGCAGCAACATCGATCGACCGACCCTCCTGGAGGCACTGTCCCCACGTTCCCAACTAACCCGATCCGAGCGACACTCGCACCCCAGATTTAGGTTCAATCGGACGATTAATCTGTTCTTGTGGCTGACTACCGGAATCGGATTACTAGCAGCGGCGGCGATCGCGCTCACCTTCTTTTATCCAGCTCTACTCGAAAACTGGCAGAAACCAGGCTCACAATCAGCAGAACTAGAGCGATAATTAATTCGATGCCATTCAGCGGCGATCGCGCACTCGGTTAGATTTATCCAAAACCTATATTTAGCGATCGGCACGATAAATTAAGCAATAATGGTGGATCGCAGCCGCTGATGTGCGATCGCGATATTTTTCTACATAAATCGAGCTATTTAATGCAAACGTGTGCATACTAACAATATTATCCGGCTGACC
The DNA here is from genome assembly GCF_031423935.1 of Chamaesiphon sp. VAR_69_metabat_338. Lineage (NCBI taxonomy): Bacteria > Bacillati > Cyanobacteriota > Cyanophyceae > Gomontiellales > Chamaesiphonaceae > Chamaesiphon > Chamaesiphon sp. VAR_69_metabat_338. The sequence continues at coordinate 5,104 of NZ_JANPGM010000553.1, read as the reverse complement.
GATCGCAATCTCATCGACTGACATCACCCAGCATTCACCTTTTTATGTTTAATTTATTTCAGAGAAAGAACAACGCTAAACCTCGCAGCATCGCGGTTGGGGATGTTCACGGTCATTTTGATGGGTTGTGCCAGTTAATGAATTTTTGCGAAATATTGCCCCAGGATCGGGTGTATTTTCTCGGCGATGTCATCGATCGTGGCCCTAAAAGTGCCCAAGTTGTCAAATGGATTCGGGAGCATAATTATCCCTGTTTGATGGGCAATCATGAAGTCATGTTATTGGCCTCGTTTAATAATGGCAAACTCGATGAGACGGCATTGCGGCACTGGATTCCCTCTGGCGGCGACACCACGCTAGAAAGTTATGGCGATGGCGGCATTCCCCAAGATGATATGGAGTGGTTTGCCAGTTTGCCATCCTATCTAGATTTGGGCGATACATTTTTAGTACATGCCGGTGTCGATCCCTTTCGATCGCTCGACAAACAAAATAACGAACAATTTTGTTGGATCAGGGAGAAATTCTTGAGCAATCAGTTTCCCTATTTCCCCGACAAAATCATCATCACCGGACATACAATTACGTTCACTCTCCCCGGCGTCCGTCCTGGGGAAATCGCCCAAGGCCCCGGTTGGCTGAACATTGAAACTGGTGCCTACCACCGCAAAAGCGGTTGGATGACAGCATTAGATATTACTAATGCGATCGCCTATCAAGTCAATGTATTTTCTGGCAAAAAACGCAAGCAACCACTTGAAAAGATTGTCAAAGTCGTCGAGCCAACTAGAGTTAAATTTTAATCGATCGATCTAGATCTGCCCCGGGTAAGCTAAAAATGTCATAAGTTAAGGAGAAAATATGATGACTTACATCAAACCTCAACTCGATACCGATTTCAATATTATTCCTGGTGAAGACATCGAGATCCTGGCTAGAAAAATGGCAGCAGCCGGACAAAAACAAGTTGCGGCAGATATCGCTTGTCTCAAATCGATGGGAGAGCCAATTCACTATCTGCTCGATCGTAAATTAATTAAAGAATTAGCAAATGGGGAGAAGTTTGAGATCGAACTTCAGGAAGATGGTAGCGAAAAAATCATCGGTAAAATTCTTTGAATTATGCCCACTTTGACCATCATTGCCGGAGCTAACGGCTCTGGTAAATCGACACTAACCAGACAACTTGTTAGCGTAGCTCAGGATGAGAATCGATCGATCCTACTAATCGATCCCGATGCAATTGCCAAAGAAATCGCTCCTATCGATCCAGCATCAGCGGCAATCGCGGCTGGTCGCAAGGCTCTATATCTATCTCAGCAATATGTTCAGTCAGAAGCTAGTTTTGTTGTTGAAACCACATTTTCTGGCAATACTTACATCAAATTAATGTGTGCGGCAAAAAGCCTCGGCTGGCTAATTGTCTTAATGTATATTGGCATCGACAACCCGAGTATGAATGTTTTGCGAGTAGCAGACCGTGTTAAATTAGGCGGTCATGATGTGCCTAGAGAAGATATTTTGCGTCGCTACGAACGAAGTTTGGTTAATCTGAATAAAGCAGCCAAAATAGTCGATCGATTAATTATTTATGACAATTCGACGAGTGCCGGACATCAGCTATTAGCAACGATTGAAGGCGATCGAGCGGTAGTTTATGTGCCAGAATTGCCCAACTGGGTAGCAAAAGCAAATCTGAATCTTTAGACATAATGAGATCTCTATCGAAAAAGACCCCCGACTTCTCGAAGAAGTCGGGGGTCTGGCGTTAATTTTAGCTAAATTAACCGATACTCGAAGGTTCTTTTTCCTTAGCTAAGAACTTCTCTAACTCAGTCAATGCTTCTGCATCAACTTTAGTCTGCATCGGGCAGAATTTAGGCCCACACATCGAACAGAACTCAGCAGTTTTGTAAATATCTGCAGGGAGAGTTTCATCGTGATATTCCTTCGCCCGTTCGGGATCGAGGGACAGCTCGAATTGACGATTCCAATCGAAATTGTAACGCGCCTTGGACAGCTCATCGTCACGATCGCGAGCACCTGGGCGTTTGCGAGCGATATCGGCAGCGTGAGCGGCAATTTTGTAGGCGATCAGACCATTGCGGACATCTTCAGCATTGGGTAAGCCGAGGTGTTCTTTGGGAGTCACGTAGCAGAGCATCGCGGTACCGTACCAGCCAGCCATTGCCGCGCCGATCGCAGAGGTGATATGGTCGTAACCAGGAGCGATATCGGTAACTAATGGCCCTAAGACGTAGAAAGGAGCCTCAGAGCACTCTTCCATCTGTTTTTTGACGTTGAACTCGATTTGATCCATCGGGACGTGTCCGGGGCCTTCGACCATCACTTGGATGTCATGTTCCCAGGCGCGACGAGTCAGGTTGCCGAGAGTCTTGAGTTCGGCGAGTTGGGCTTCGTCGGATGCGTCGTGGGTACAACCAGGACGCAAGGAATCACCCAAGCTAAAAGACACATCGCATTTTTTGAAGATCTCGATGATGTCGTCGAAATGGGTGTAAAGGGGATTTTGCTTGTGGTGATGCAGCATCCACCGTGCCAAAATGCCGCCGCCACGGGAGACAATTCCCGTCAGGCGATTGCGAACTAGGGGTAAATGTTCGATCAGGATGCCCGCGTGGATGGTTTGATAGTCAACCCCTTGCTGGGCATGTTTTTCGATGATGTGCAGAAAATCATTGGGCGTGAGATTTTCGACATTACCATGAACGCTTTCTAAGGCTTGGTAAATGGGAACAGTCCCGATGGGAACGGGAGAATTTTTGATGATTTCGATCCGAATATCATCTAAATTACCGCCACCAGTGGAAAGATCCATCACGGTATCAGCACCGTATTTGACTGCTAGGATCAGTTTATCAACCTCATCCTGCATGTTGGAAAAGCTGGGTGATGCACCGATGTTGGCATTCACTTTACAGCTAGATGCAATCCCGATCGCCATTGGTTCGAGATTGGGATGATTGGTATTCGCAGGGATAATCATCCGTCCGCGTGCGACTTCCGATCGAATCAAATCTACAGGGAGACGTTCGCGCTTGGCGACATGGTGCATTTCTTCGGTTTCGACACCCTGACGCGCATAGTGCATCTGGGAGACATTGGCTTGTCCGCTACGTTTGGCAATCCATTCAGCACGCATATTCAATTTCCTATCATAAACAGCTTCCCTCCGCTGGCATTACCCAGACTCAGGTGCAAGGGTATGTTCTCAGCCCGACTGGTTTCGGACACCCCTAGCTATAGTTGTAGATTCTAACATTTACGATCGAGTTTGGGGTCGAGACGTTGCAAATTGTCTCGATCCGGTCTGCTTGCGATAATTTTAGATGCGATCGAACATTACTAATAATAGAGTACTATCCAAAAGCGCCAGCGATCGGGATCGATCTAGATGCTGCATCATAACTCTCCACATTTACAGTATTGAATTTGTAGGGCTGATTTCTATCTGTTAAGATATTTACGATTGCATTTCTATTGAAATAAACATCTTAACAATGGAGCATGTATTAAAATTCGGCATGACACTGCTTTGTTTTAGCATATCAATATTGACTGCTAAATTTATCGGGCGTCATCATTACTTTTCTTTTTTAACATTCAGACAGGGGCGATATGGAAGTATTGATGGATTAAGAGGATTTCTCGCCATCTCCGTTCTTTTTCATCATTTTATAGTCACTTGGCATTGGAAGGTTAATGGTAAGTGGGAAAGGCCACCTGAAGATTATTATCAAAACTACGGAAAAGTTGGCGTTGCCATTTTTTTTGCAATTACAGGTTTTTTATTTATTTCTAAAATTCTCAAAGACGGTGGCAAGATCGACTGGATTGAATTCTATGAATCGCGAATTTTTAGAATTTATCCTTTGTATATATTTGTAATATTTATTGTTACGATAGTTGTTTTTAGCTCGAATCTCAAACTCGAAGTGAGTCTTAACGAGCTGATAAAAGCATATACCCAGTGGCTCACCTTTCGGCCTGGTGGCATCATCAATAACTTCTTAGATACTAAATTAGTTATTGCTGGAGTAGATTGGACGCTTCAATATGAGTGGCTGTTCTATATCTTATTACCGATAATTACAATTGCGATCGTGAGATTGGGTCGATTTGGAGGTTTATTTCTGTTTGCTGTATGTGTTTATCTATTTAACAAGCCTATGCAGATTCATTCGATCGATACGAGCCTCCTCATTTTCTTTGCTGTTGGTGGGCTATCTGCCTATCTAAATAGGCGTTACCAAATCCCCAATTCGATTATCAGAAGTAAATGGGTATCGAGCCTTACTGCTTTGGCTATCGCATTTGCTATTTTCCGACCCATAACTTTTGATTCAATACATATATTAATGATTTCGCTATTCTTTATCCCAATCGTTCTGGGTAATGACCTATTTGGAGTTTTTTCGCTCAAGTCATCTATCTTGCTTGGTGAGATTAGTTACAGCATATATTTATTACATGGTATAGTTATATATTTATCATTCTCTGTCTTTAATATTGCCATACTTAAAAACATCAGTTTTCAGCAATACTTGCTTTTTATGCCAGTCATTTGTGTAGCTGTGATTCTGCTATCGGCACTGACATTTATATCGATCGAAAAGCCCTGCATAGAATTTGGTCGCAAATATCCGATCTCACGTATGTTAAGGGCTATTGCAATTAAGGTTAGGAAATTGCGATCGGGAAAAAACTAAATCTCGCCGCTGAAAGCTAGATAGCGAAAATCATAGAGATCCCCCTGCTTGGTGCAACGCACGCTGAGGGAACCTCAGCGCGATTGCATCCGCTAAATCTCCCTTCAAAAGCGGATGCCTTTTCGGTCGGGTTCCCCGACCATGAAAAGGCACCAAGCGGGGGACTAAGAATCCGATTCCCCCCTTTTTAAGCTACCGTGTATACAAATCTCTGGTCAAAAGCGAAATTAGTGTGAATCCCCCTGCTTGTCTTGACGCACACAACCTGGAGGTTCCCTCCAGGTCGATGCGTCGCTGGTGCAACGCACGCTGTAGGCGTTGGCGTTGGCGTAAGCCTGCCGTAGGCACAGCCTCTCCGTTCGCGCAGCGTCTCG
>NZ_JANPGM010000552.1:0-3927 GCF_031423935.1 Chamaesiphon sp. VAR_69_metabat_338 | reverse complement strand
CCCGTCGCGCCGGGGCGCGCGCGCGGGGCGGGCCCGCCGCCCCCGGGGGGAGGGGGCGCGCGGCGGGGGGGGGCTTGTTGGCCGAGGGCGAATCGATCGGGGAAGATTTGGTAGAAGATGGCGTGTTTGACCCATTCTGGCGTTTGAATTGTCATGTTGTGGGGGGTTAAATGGTTGGTGTTAGGCGGGGCGGAAGACGATATATACTTGCGGGCTGCGGTTTTTTCTAGTGTAGGCAAAACCCGGATCTGGGGGTGCCGACCCCCAGACCCCCCGGCGGAAAATGGAGGAGATAAATGCGATCGCATAGAGCTTTATATATAGCAGTCCTAAATGATTTGTGAGAATGTCTTTGTTTACTTCTCTGCGCCCTCTGCGTCTCTGCGGCTGAATTTATCCATATTAATTCTCATGAATCAAATAGGATTGCTATATATGCCGATTTTGGACTAGCTGTTGGCTGAAACTTAACTTTTCATATTCCCACCTATTCACTATCCACTATCCACTGTTCACTATTCACGATCCCCTACTCTACCTTTCGGACTACTCTCAACCATTGGTACTCCGTCAGAAGGGGGTTGGCGGGGAGTTGTCATTAACGATTGAATAGGTGGGATAGGTGAGACAGTAATCTTATTTTTTCTTTAATTTTAATCGACATACATAAATAATTTAGGAGCGCGGGATGTTAGCAATTAGGGTATTTTTTGATGGTTATGCTGCCGATCTGTTGGCACAGACTGAGATCGTGCGGGAGACGGCGATCGGTTTTTCGGGGCCGCAGTTTTTTACGGCACTGGTCGCCGGGTTGTTTTTGACTTTTGGCTTTCAGATGTTGTTGACTAATTTGTCGGTGGCGGCAGGGATGTCGGTACTGAGCTTGGCGGAGCGAGATCGATCGGATCGTCACGACGGGGGTAGTTCGCTACATATCGGCACGGCTGTTGGTGTCTGGACGTTGGTGACGGTGTCGATCGCGTTATTTGTCGCTTGTCTGTTGGCGGTGAAGTTGAGCTTTGTGCCGACGGTGACGATGGGGGCGACGGTGGGGCTGGCGATTTGGGCGGCTTATTTTTCGATCTTGGTTTGGATTAGCTCGACGACTGTCGGCTCGCTGGTTGGCTCGGTGGTAAGTACGGCGAATAGAGGCTTTCAGGCGGTGTTTGGGACGGCGACAGCCGCTTTGGGCATGAAAGCGGCTGGTTCGGAACTAGTTTCGTCGGCTGAGGCGGCTGCGGCTGCGGTGCGGCGGGAGATGACGGCTTATATCGATCCGCAAGATGTGCAGTCATCGATTAAGGATTTACTCAGTTCGGTCAAACCGCAGGAATTGAATCTTAAAGATATTCGCGCTGAGTTTGAAAAGATTCTGAAGGAGTCGGAGCTGACTAAGGGTTTAGATAAAGATAATTTACCGACGCTCAGTCGTGAAACTTTTGAAAATCTGCTCAAAGAGCGGACGGATCTCGCGCCGCGCGATGTCAAAAAAATCGTCGATGAGTTGGATCGATCGTGGCATGGTGCTGTGGGCGGGATGAAGCAAGGTGGCGGATTGGGGGAGTTGATGAAGCTCGTTCGCTCGGGGAAGCCGCAGGATCTGCTCTCTGGTGGCTTGTCGCAACAACTCGATCGCTATATCCAGGATCTGGGCAAGGGCGAGAATTCTAGCCAGTTGGAGCAAGCTCTGGGCACGGTGATGGGTATCGTGTTGGGTCGGGTGGATCTATCCGATCTGGATGTGGAGAAAATCAAGGGTCAGGTCAAGAATGCCCAGTCGCAGCTCCAAACTCAAGTGGCACAATTTACCGATAAGGTGGCTAGTCCGACGCTATCGCCTGGAGCGAGCGTGATTCGGGCGGATGTCGAACATTATCTGCGAGATACTTACTCGTGGCAGATGACGCCGGAGCGGATCGAGCGCGAGTTTCGGGATGTGCTCTACGATCCGAACGCTGATGCCCGCACGATTCGGCAGGCGATCGAATCGCTCAAACCGGAGGAATTTGCGACCTTATTGCAAGCACGCGGCGTCCTAACGCAGTCAAAAATCGCCGAACTGACGCAAGTACTCGATCGCGTCCGCCTCCGCGTTTTGGATGAAGTCCGCGCTGCGGAAACGGCTGGGATGCTCGAAAAAACGCAAACGGCGATCGACACCTATCTGCGGGCAACGCCTAAACACCGCTTGCTGTCTAATTATGCGGCGCAAGATTTCAAAGACTTGCTCGCTGATGGCGATGCCGATCCGCAGGAATTACACTCGCGGCTGTCGCAAATCAAGCAGTATCGCTTCTTGAGCGTGCTCCAGCAGCGTAACGATCTCGGCGAAACTGAAAAGACGCAAATCGTCCAGATGCTTACTCCAGTGCTGGAAGTAGCGATCGCCGATACGGAAGGGCTACAAGCGGGCGTCAAGGCGCGGGTCGATACGCAGTGGCAGCAGGTGCAAGAATACCTCCGCCATACGGGCAAGGAAGAACTAAATCCCGACGGGATTAAGCAAGATGTACAGAAGCTGTTGAACGATCCGCAAGCGGGTATCCACGATCTTAAACAACGCGCTTCGCATTTCGATCGAGATACGTTGGTACAACTGTTGAGCCAACGCCAAGATCTGAACGAACAGCAAGTCAATGACATCCTCGATCGCGTTGAATCCAACTGGAAGCAAGCGATTCACGCTCCGGCGGCTTTGGTCGATAAAGCTAAAACTCAGTACGAAGACACCACTAGTGCGATCGCCGATTATCTGCGGCGGACTGGCAAATCGGAACTCAATCCCGATGGCATCAAACGCGATCTGACAACTTTATTGCAAGATCCGAAAACAGGCTTGGACTCGATCCGCGACCGGCTGTCGCAGATCGATCGAGATACACTGGTGCAACTATTGCGCCAGCGCAACGACTTCACTGAAGCCGAAGCCAATGAGGCGATCGATCGGGTTCAGGATACGATTCGGCAGGTACTCCGCACCCCCCAACGGTTGGCAATGCGCGCCAAAACTCGCGTCAATGATTTCCAAACCGCTTTGGAAGACTACCTCCGCCATACGGACAAAACCGAACTCAATCCTGACGGCATCAAACGCGATCTCGGACTGCTGTTCCAAGATCCGCGTCTGGGGTTGGAACACTTAGGCGAGCGGCTCTCTCAGGTCGATCGCGAGACGATGATCGCGCTACTATCTCAACGTCAGGATATCTCTCCTGCCGAAGCCGAACAGATCGTCGATCGCGTTCTCTCCGTGCGCGATCGCTTTGTCGGCCAACTCGATGCCATTAAAGCCAAAGTTCAATCCGTCATTGACGGGATCTTTGCTCAGATCCGCGACTACCTCAATGGCTTGGAGCGACCCGAACTCAACTATGACGGCATTACTCAAGATGTCCGCAAACTGTTCGACGACCCCAATGCCGGACTCGATGCCCTGCGCGACCGGCTCTCGCATTTCGATCGCGAGACCTTAGTGGCAGTCCTCAGTTCCCGCGATGATATATCCAAAGCCGATGCCAACCGGATTATCGATCGCGTTGATGGCGTCCGCACCAACGTCTTAAATCGCGCCGAACGGATTCAAACCCAAATCCAAAATCGCCTCGACGACCTCAAACACCAAGCTCAAGCTCAAGCCGAAGCCACCCGCAAAGCCGCCGCTACTGCCGCTTGGTGGCTATTTGCCACCGGCTTGACCTCCGCGATCGCCGCCGCCGCCGCAGGCGCACTCGCCGTTCTGCCATTCGCGATCGCCTAGCGATCTGCAATTAAGGGAGGGACAATTTATGAATTGTCCCTCCCTTAATTTATGGAAATTTACGATTATCGATCGAACAAATAATATAGCAACCGCCAAGACTGTTAGGACAATTAGACCATTACTGCTACACCCCCGACTTCTCGAAGAAGTCGGGGGTGTGTCCTAAC
>NZ_JANPGM010000551.1:0-11992 GCF_031423935.1 Chamaesiphon sp. VAR_69_metabat_338 | reverse complement strand
CCCTAAAGCCTAAAGCCTAACCCCTAACTTAAAATTCACCGAGCATTTTCACTTCGGGTTCGAGTTCGATCGAGTATTGGGCTTTAACTTGGCTTTGGACGAAGTAGATCAATTCGCGAATCTCAGTAGCCGTGGCTTCTTTGTGATTGATAATAAAATTGGCATGGAGCGTGGAAACTTCCGCCCCGCCGATCCGATAGCCTTTTAGCCCCAATTCTTCGATTAATGCGGCTGCGTATAATGGCGAAGGATTGCGGAAGACGCTGCCACAGCTTGGGCGATCGTACGGCTGTTTGCTGTGACGTTTTTCTAAGTCGCGGAACGTACGAGATTTGATTTCTTCTGGTTCGCTAGCGGCATTGAGCTGGAACTTGGCACTTAGGACAATTTTAGTCTCGCCTTGGAGATTGGAAGTCCGATAGCTATAGTTGAGATCGGCAGTTGTCAGCGTCTCGATCGAACCGTCAGCGTTCAACACGTCAATGCTAATTAAAATCTCTTGGGTACTGTGTCCGTGGGCACCCGCATTCATCACTACAGCACCACCTAGCGTGCCCGGAATCCCCGCTGCCCACTCCATTCCACCCCAACCTCTGCGAGCTGCTTGCCAAGCTAGGCTAGCGACCATTTTGCCTGCATCTGCAACGATCGATTGCGTCTCGCGATCGAACTGAGTATCGATATGTCGTAAATGTCGAGTGCAAATAACCAAACCGGCCAAACCGCGATCGCTAATTAATAGATTCGATCCTGCGCCAATAATTGTAATCGGTAGACCTTGCTGTTTGGCCCAAGCCAGACCCGATTGAGTCTCGGCAAGGGTTTTGGGTTCGAGATACCATTGAGCCAATCCACCTACCTTCCACGTCGTCAAACCTTTGAGCGATACATCTGCGCGAATCGGGCAATCTGTAGGTGCTTCCACATCTCGATCGTTATTAGCTGCAACTGTGATTGGTTGTTGAATCTGAGTACTTAGAGCAGGTGCCGCAGCGGAACTAATGCTGCTGCGCGAACGATCTTGAGAAAGTGTCATGGTGGAAAGGTAAGGTAGTGTGGTGAAATCGGGGGTAGTCAATCGCAATCCGAATCGATTTTATTTAGAGCAGCTCGATCTATTTCAAAATAGAACCAAGTTGAGGTGGGAGATGTTGTTGAAAGCTAAGTAGGGTTCGTTGCATAATACACTAAATTCTCTAAATTAGGCTACAGTTTCTGGCTGGGGGATTCCAGCCGTGGTTTGATAATGCTCGACGATGCTCGGAATAATCTGGTTGAGATTTCCGGCACCCAGGAATAAACAGATGTCACTGGGCTGGAGGTGCTTGGTGAGGAATTGAGATACATCGGCCAGAGTCGGCTGGTAGCAAACATTCTGGTGGTAAAGACCGATCTGTGAGACTACTTTTTCGCCGCTGACAACACCAGTATCGGTTTCCCCTGCACTATAAATGTCTGTAATAATTACCAAGTCAGCATCTGCAAACGATCGAGCAAACTCACTCAGAAATTCCAAAGTCCGGCTGTAGCGATGGGGCTGGAAGACCGCAACCACCCGTCGCTGGGATCCGACTCGCAACCGAGCCGCCGCGAGTGTAACCAAGATCTCACTCGGATGGTGAGCGTAGTCATCGATGAAAGTAATGTCATTCTGATAACCTCGAAGTTCAAAGCGTCGTTTGGCACCATCAAAAGTAGCTAACCCATTAGCGATCGCTGGAAATTCCAAGCCGATCTTCCGACCGACGGCGATGGTTGCTAGTGCATTACTCAAATTGTGTTTGCCTAAGACCCCTAACTTTAGAATGCCCAATAATTTGCCATATTCATATATGTGTGCAGAAGTTCCTGCGGCATGATACTCAATGTTATCGGCGGTATAATCTGCAACCTGCCCTGGTTCGACACTGTACGACAGCGTAGGCTTGATGCGATCGCGCACGATCGCACAATCGACAGAACCGATCGTCACTTCACATTGCTGAGTGAAGGTGGTAAAAGTCTCGATGACCCGATCGAGACTCTTATAATGATCGGTATGATCCAATTCGATATTGGTAACGATCCCGATTTTGGGTGAGTGCTTCACCAACGAGCCATCCGACTCATCAACTTCCGCTACAAAATACTTACTGTTACCGATTCTGGCATTGCCATCCCAAGCGTTCACTTCACCACCCACAACGATTGTCGGATCGACACCAGCCTTCACCAACATATAGCCAATCATGCTGCTAGTTGTGGTTTTGCCATGAGTACCCGCGACACCGATACTAAAATACTCACCGATCAGTTTGGCCAAAACATCCGATCGATGGAATAGCGGACATCCCAACTCGATCGCGGCATTTAGCTCGGCATTAGTTTTGCCAATTGCTGTCGAGGAGACGATTTGAGGGGTTTGTCCCGACGATTTGTCAAAAAAATCTAAATTAGTTGCGTCTTGCTTGAGAAAAATGTGCGCGCCTTCGGCGGCCAACTTTTGAGTAATGTTAGTCGATTTCAGGTCGGAACCAGACACTGGCAATCCACGTCGAGCAAGTACGTAAGCAAGCCCGGACATGCCAATTCCCCCAATGCCGATGAAATGGATCGGACGTCCGCCAAGATCGATAGAACTAGCCATAATATTTTCTTACCAGCCAGATAGAATGCGCCGTAGTAACAGGTGCGATCGTATCACTAATTGTTTGTTTCCGATCGAACATCGATCGGGCGATTGCGATCTTGAATTTGATAAATATAGCTCCTTGTTAAAAATGTTCGATCTAGCGGGAGCCGTAGACGGAGATCGCAGTTCGACCGCTCGACCATCTGCGAAACGTTCGCGATCGCCAGTATGCGGATGCCACGATCTCCAATCCATATTTATCGTCTGTTATTAAACACAATATTTTTTAGCAGCGTCGCTTTTAATGGAATAACTATACCAAATTTCTTCAATTAGTCCAGATCTCTAGAAAAATTCACACTCTGCTGGTACCAATATGCTACAGATTTGCGCCTACATAGTACGCATCTATTGTTACAGTGCTCGATCTCTGAAATAATTGCCAGCAGATCGAGATCTCGCCGTCATCCTGCCTAAAAATTTCCACTGCTCGACTACCGTTTTTAACAGTCGATAGTAAAATGGAGAAATGAGCGAGCAAGAAAAATCAGACAGTATCAAAATTGTGGCCGACAATCGGCAAGCTCGGTTCCTCTACGAAATCCTCGAAACTTACGAAGCGGGGATTGAGTTAGTCGGCACCGAAGTAAAATCTATTCGAGCGGGCAAAGCCAATCTGCGCGATGGTTATGGCTTATTACGTCAAGGGCAAATCTGGCTGCTCAACGCCCATATTTCACCGCACAATAGCACGAGCGCATATTTCAATCACGAACCAACGCGTACCCGTAGATTGCTGATGCACAAGGCCGAAATCCGCAAGCTGACGGGCAAAGTCGAACAGCAGGGTTTAACTTTAGTACCGCTGAAGATGTATCTCAAGCGCGGTCGAGTCAAGTTAACTCTAGCCTTGGTACGTGGTAAGAAGCTTCATGACAAGCGGGAAGATCTCAAGAAACGCGATGATAAACGCGATATCGATCGAGCTATGAAACGCGGTTAATCACAAAATCTAGGGTAGGGGTAATTCACGAATTGCCCCTACCCTAGATTTTTTGGAAAATAGAAGTTATGCTCTGCTGTAGTTATTTTATTTAACTATAGCTTTTAATTTATTTCTCATTCTTAGAGCTGCTGTACCACCAATTAATGTACCGACAATGGTAAATGGTTCGGGAACACTTTGTGATGTTTGTTGAACGGTAGCATTTATTTTATCAAATGCTAACGTGTTAAGAGTACCATCGGTAATAGAAAGTTGTGAAGAGTTGCCATCTCTCAATCGAATTGTATCAAAACCTCCTCCAGTGATGGATAACCATCCGAAGGAAAGCATACTGCTGCCAGAAGATAGTACACCAGAAGCAACTAATGTCGAATTGTCTAGTAATTCATAAGCTAAGAAATCACCATCACTTCCTGCTGCACCTAGAAATAAACCTACTGAGTCAAAGTTCTGACCGCTTTGCAGCGATATTTGTGTGTATCCATAGTCTCCACTATTTGGGTACCAACTTTTACCATCTCCAGCACCGTTGCCATCATAGTTAGTCCACAGGTCATCAGGCTCTCCATTAACTTGTTGCATCGAGAACCCGTCAAAAGGAGCAGTGGGATAAGCAATGACACCATCAGGAAGTGGAGTAAACTCAGTTGCAAAATCAGGAGTAGTAATAGGATTCCCTGAGACAAACCCTATAGAAATTGCATTGGCCTGATTTCCGCCGATTAGACCAAACCCTAGTATTGAAACAACAACTGCAATTTGAGATTTTGCGATATGAGATGTCGCAAAATCTCGCACCAGATGTTTTAGGTTACTATTCTTCATTTTTTCCTTTCACTAAGATTATTTAGAAATAAGAACAGGGATTAACCGATATACTGTTTCGGCTAATCCCTGTTGATAATTAATAATTCCCTTTTCTGAGGAAAGAATTCACACTAGCTACCTGTAGAGGCTGCTAGTTCCGCTAATCGCTCTTGTTGGTCTTGAGAGATACAACTTTGAATTACGTCCTCAAGATCGCCAGTTAGCACCTTCTCCAAGCCGAAATTCTGCCCCAGTCGGTGGTCTGTGGCGCGGTTGTCTTTGTAGTTGTAAGTGCGGATTTTTTCCGATCGAGAACCAGTCCCGACTTGCGATCTGCGCATCGAAGTTACTTCTTCTTGTTGCTCGCGCAACTTGATATCGTACAACTTCGCCCGCAAGATTTGCATCGCCCGCTCTTTATTCTGGCGTTGCGATCTTTCTTCGGTACAAAAGATCCGAATTCCCGTCGGTTTGTGGAATAAATCCGCCGCAGTTTCTACCTTGTTGACGTTTTGTCCGCCCGCACCACCCGATCGAGCGGTACTCATTTCGATATCCTTAGGATCGATAAAGATCTCGACCTCATCGACTTCGGGCATGATCGCTACAGTTGCCGTAGATGTATGAACTCGTCCGCCCGATTCAGTTAAAGGCACCCGTTGTACCCGATGAACGCCAGCTTCAAATTTGAGTTGGCTGTATACTCGATCGCCTTTAATCTCCAGCACAGCTTCTTTAAAGCCGCCCATTTCAGCAAGAGATTCACTGACTAGAAAAACTTTCCAGTTTTGGGTTTCCGCGTAGCGAGAATACATCCGCACCAAGTCACCAGCCCAAATTCCAGCTTCATCGCCACCAGTACCAGCCCGAATTTCCAACATGATGTTACGCTCATCATTCGGATCTTTAGGTAGTAGTAAAACTTTAAGTTTTTGTTCGAGTTCGTTGCTTTTGGCTTCGAGTTCGCCAGCTTCGATGGTCGCCATTTCTTGCAGTTCGAGATCGTTGCCCGAATCTTTGACGAGCTGGCGAGTAGTAACGATATCTTCTTGAACTTGTTTCCAGGTTTCAAAGGTTTCGACAACTTCTTCCAGAGATGCACGGGCTTTGCCAATCCGTTGCATTTCACTGGCATCTCTAGCGATATCTGGATCGCCGAGTTTGCGGGTGAGTTCGTGAAATGTCTGTTCGACGGATCTGAGTTTATCGAGTAAGTATGATTCTGCCATTGTTTTAGAGGGTAGGTGTAAGGTGCGTTACGCTGGCGCGATAACACACCAACAAAAATTTAAAAGGGTCTAAGTTGGGTTGAGTTTTGCGAAACCAATATTGTGGTTAGCATCGATAGTTGAATCGCTAGAAGTGATAGAAGTGATAAAGAATGAATAGTCGCATATCATTTAATAATATTAGTTAAATAATTGATAATATTAAAGCTAGTTGTAAGTTGGATCGAGCGATCGCAAAACTCAACAGCAGCAATAATAAATTAATAATTAGGATTTTGTATCTTCAGAGAATCTGGTTGCTCGATCGATAATTATCGAATCTATTTACCTGTTTCGATCTGACAAATACAAGCCCAAATTTCGATTTTAATTAATGGGATTGTTGGGTTTTGCGATCGCTCTACCCAACCTACGATTTGTATAAATATTGAAAAACCTAGAGACGCGAAAATATCGATCGCACCCCTAGGTTTTTAAGATTATTTGAGCTATTTCTGCTCTTCAGCAGCAGCTTCGGGAGCCGGAGCAGTAGTATCGATCATCCCGTATTTCTTCAGGAAGCGATCGACCCGACCTTCGGTATCGATAATCTTTTGCGTGCCAGTGTAAAAAGGGTGATTGCCAGACCATACGTCTACACGGAGTTCTGGTTGGGTCGAACCAACAGTCATCACAACTTCACCGTTGCAATAAACTTTGGCTTCTGGGTACCAAGTAGGATGAATATCAGCTTTTGCCATGAGTCGAGTTGGGAGTAGGTAGTTGGGAGTTGGGAGTGGGTAGTTGGGAGTTGGGAGTAAATAGTTTTAATGCTGTCAACCGAGCGCAACGCGCTCTACTACCAACTCCCAACTGCCAACTATGAACTGATTAACGTTTCGAGTATTGAGGAGCTTTACGGGCTTTGTGCAGACCGTATTTCTTCCGTTCCACACAACGCGGGTCGCGAGTCAGATAACCTTCAACTTTGAGGGGTTTGCGGTTGTTGGGGTCGAGTTCGCACAAGGCGCGCGCTACACCCAATTTAACAGCATCCGATTGTCCGGTCAGACCGCCACCATGAGCGTTGACGAGAATATCGTACTCAGCTTCCAAACCCAGAGTTTCTAGGGGCGATCTCGCGGCGGAGATATAGCCACTCTGAAAGTTGAAATAGTCTTCGCCAGTTCTGCCGTTGACAACTAGTTTGCCACTGCCAGGGACGAGGCGGACGCGGGCGATCGCGGATTTCCGACGACCCGTACCCCAGTAAACTGCCTTTTTGCTTGCTTCTACCATGATTATGCTTTAGGAATAGTGTTGATGACCAAAACTTCAGGCTTCTGTGCAGCATGAGGATGCTGAGTACCTGCGTAGACGTTCATCTTGGTGAATAGGTGTTTACCCATAGAGTTCTTGGGTAACATGCCTTTAACAGCTTGTTCGATAATCCGCTCGGGGATCCGCACTTGCAGTTTAGCGAAAACTTCAGTTTTCATCCCGCCTGGGCGACCAGAATGTCTGCGGTAGATTTTTTGAGTGCTTTTCTTGCCTGTAACCTGAACTTTCTCGGCATTGATCACGATGACAAAATCACCAGTGTCGATATGAGGGGTAAAGGTGGGTTTGTTTTTCCCACGCAAGACCATTGCAATTTGGCTAGCGAGACGTCCGAGGCGTTGGTCGGCAGCATCGATGATGTACCACTTGGCGTCAGTAGCTTGAGTTGGTGGTAAGTAAGTTTTTTCCACGATCTTAATATCAGTTAGAGATTGGGTAGATCTTGGTGTTAGAAGTGTCTCTTAAATCAAAGAGAGCATCCCAACATTGTCGATCGAGTAGTTGTGACGGGTTAGAGTTTCAGTTGGGGATTGAGGATAATCAAACCCAACATTATATAAATATCCCTAATTAGTTGGCAATAAAAATTGGGGTTGGGCATCGTACCAGACTGACTTCGGAAAAGGTAAATCCGGATAACCGACGCGAAGCAGACATAACCCCTTAGCGGGAGCAGAGTGTCTGACGCGAGATCGCTGTTCGGATTGCCAAATGTTGGTAAATTCGGTGACTGCTAAATCGCCATTGCCGACCTGAATCAGCAATCCGACGAGCAGTCTGACCATGCCATACAAAAATCCATTTGCTTGGATTTCGATCTGGACAAAATCTCCCAATTGGTGACAGCCGACATCCTGAATTTCTACCCAGGAATGCGATCGACCCGAATCAGTCCGATGAAACGCCGCCAGATGATGGGTACCCAGTAAGGGAGCTACAGCGGCTTGCATCCGCTCGATATCCAGCGGTGATTGGTAATAATGCCAGCTATAAGGGCGGACGAACAAATTGGGTTGTCGTGCCGTATAGATGGTGTACCGATACCGTCGATAGAGTGCGGAGAAGCGAGCGTGCCAATCATCATTGACAGCAGCAGCAGCGCGGATGACGATATCGTCTGGCAATCGTGCGTTGAGCACAGATGCCCACCGCGTGGCTGGAATCACACTGGGATTATCGAAGTGGGCGACTTGTGCAGCAGCATGAACGCCGCTGTCGGTACGTCCCGCACCATAGATATTTATCGATCGACCGAGCACTTGTTCGAGTGCGCCTTCGATCTCAGCTTGGACGGTGCGACCCTGCGGTTGCTTTTGCCACCCACACAGGTGAGTACCTGCATATTGAATGACTAGGGCAACGCGTTCGGTTTTACTGTTAGTTATGAGTTTGTGGTTTCTTTTAGCCATTTCACAATTAACAGAGTTGACGATTGACTGGCTGTAGATCGCGAGAAACGATCGTTGCCACTTTCGCCGACCGAAGCCTACATCATTTCGATAATCGCCATTTCCGCATTGTCACCGCGTCTGGGCACGGTACGGACGACGCGAGTATAGCCACCTTGACGGTTGCCGTAGCGTTCGGGTGCTTCAGCAAATAAAGCATGAACGAGGTTTTGGTCGTAAATATAGCCTAAGGCTTGACGACGGGCGGCGAGAGTGCCGGATTTGGCTAGTGTGACCATTTTTTCCACTGCTGGGCGCATGGCTTTCGCCTTGACCAGAGTGGTGGTAATGCGACCGTGACGGATCAGTTCGGTGGTCAAAGACCGTAACAGGGCTTTCCGTTGGTCGGCTGGTTTACCTAGTTTGGGCACGCGGCAGCGATGACGCATGGTGTTTTCCTCGATTTGATGGATGTGGACTTGGTAAATCGATCGAGTTACCTAGGGTGTTTACCGTTCGGTAACTCGCGATTTGGTCTCGATCGAGCTACCATGGGGTCGCTACGATCGATTCTAAAAATTTGGTTTCGATGTAGCGACCCCATGAGGTCACTACAATCGATACAACCGATTCTGAAAAATTGCTTTCGATCAAACTACCGTGGGAGAGTGAGCCGAGGTTTCTCGGCTCACGCTCCGATCTCATCAGGCTTTCACTGATTTATCGTGAGGTAGTTTGATCCCCAGTCGTTTTTCGAGGGCTTCAATCACCTCCTCTGCTGACTTTAGCCCGAAGTTCTTAATTTCTAAGAGATCTTCTTGGGTGTAACCCATTAAATCCGAGACAGAATTAATCTGCGCTCGTTTTAGGCAGTTGTAAGCTCTAACCGAGAGATTTAACTCTTCGATCGGAATTTGGTTGGAGGGATCTTCTTCATCTGGATATTCTGGTTGGAAAGATTCCAAACTGATATCCTTGAGCGGATTGAGCAGATCGACCAAGATTTTGGCAGATTCACTCAAAGCCTCTTGAGGCGTCAGACTACCATTCGTCCAGATTTCGAGAATCAGGCGATCTTTTTCGACAGCCCCATCGATCCGGACATCTTCGCTAGTGTAGTTAACCTGAAGTACAGGCATAAATACAGCATCGATTTGGAGCAGATCCATTGCTAGACCTTGCTCGCGGAATTTGTCTACCGATCGATAGCCTTTGCCGCGCTCGATCCGAAATTCCATTTCCAATTTGCCACCCTCAGCGACAGTTGCCACATATTGGTTGGGATCGACAACTTCGACTTCCGAAGGTAACTCAAAATCAGCAGTAGTCACTTCGGCTGGCCCCGTCACATTCAAGCGACCGATTTGCGGTTGCGAGGTGTAACTCTTGAGTTTGACCTCTTTCATATTCAGCAGGAGTTCTAACACATCCTGCCGGACACCAACTAAGGTAGCAAACTCATGATTGACCGTACCTGGTTTAACGCCAGTTTTTTCGTCTCTAATTAGTCCAGCTACTCTTACCGCTGTAATTGCCGTCCCTTCTAAGTTGGACAGCAGTACCCGTCGGAGCGAGTTGCCGATTGTTGTCCCTTGACCCCGATCTAACGGCTCAAGGATGAACTTACTATATTGACTTTGATTTGACTCGGTCTTAGACTCGACACACTCGATCTGAAACTGCGCCACAGAGTGACCTCCCTACCCAGTTTGTACTTACTTAAACTTTTGACAGATTGCGGCGAGATTGCCAGACAATCTTTGCTAACCGAACGACTCATTATTCATCATTCCCGATTTTGGCGATTGCCAAGCTGGGTAATTCAAAAGATTGAGTGCCAATTAATTTAGACTCTGCGTCGTTTTGGCGGACGGCAGCCGTTGTGAGGAATTGGAGTGACATCGCGAATCAGGGTGATTTCTAACCCTGCACCTTGAAGAGCGCGAATCGCTGTTTCGCGACCGGCTCCAGGGCCGCTCACCATCACTTCCAGCTGCCGCATCCCTTGATCCATCGCTCGCTTGCCAGCACTTTCGGCGGCTGTTTGGGCGGCAAAGGGAGTACCTTTTTTCGCGCCTTTAAAGCCACTAGATCCGCTAGAAGCCCAGGAGATCACGTCGCCATTGGCATCGGAGATGGTAACGATCGTGTTGTTGAATGTTGACTGGATGTAAGCTACGCCGTTAGGAACATTGCGCTTCTGCTTTTTGGGGCCAGTCTTTTTACTAGGTTGTCGAGCCATGTCGGTCTATGTATTAGAAAATGTCAATGAGGTAATCGATATAAATATCCACTGCTGTCGGGTTCGCTTGCTAGACTTATTGCGCTCGATCGAATCAGATCTTCAGGTAGTATAGCCATCGATCTAATTTTTACGGTTGCCATCTGCCTAGTGAAGTTGTAACTGGAGCTATAGACACACTAATTGGCGAAAAGTAACATCTAGATCGATCGCCACTAATATTGGTGGAGAAGATTCCAAAGCTACTAATCGCCAATTGGCTATTGCTAGGTTGCCACAACCATCGAACCATGTTATTTCTTGCCGGGAGCTTTCTTCTTCCCTGCGACTGTAGCGCGACGACCGCGACGAGTACGGGCATTGGTGCGCGTGCGTTGACCGCGAACGGGTAAACCCATCCGATGTCTCCGACCCCGATAGGAGCCGATGTCTACCAATCGCTTGATATTCATCGATTCCCAGCGACGTAAGTCGCCTTCGATCTGATAGTCGCTTTCGACGCGCTCCCGGAGGAGGGCGACGTCAGCATCGGACAAATCTTTTACTCGCGTATCCGGATTTACACCCGTTTTTGCTAATACTTCTTTCGATCGGGTTAAGCCGATCCCAAAGATGTATGTCAGACCGATCTCCACGCGTTTGTCGCGAGGAAGGTCTACACCTGCTATGCGTGCCACACTTGTTTCTCCACTATACTTTGCTCTTGATTTGGTCGACCGGAATGAAAAGGTCTGGATTGGGACTGAAGCAACTCGCCCAACTCATCGTTTTCACTCGATCTCCATGTAATCTCATCTCGGTGTCAATGACTAACTAGCAACCTGGACTAGTCATCTAACCTTGACGTTGTTTATGTTTCGGGTTGGCACAAATGACCATAACCCGACCGCGCCGACGAATGACGCGGCACTTTTCACAAATCTTTTTGACAGACGCTCGGACTTTCATGCCAATTTTGTCAACACTGCAAGCTTAATATTATAACATTTTTCAACAAATTGTCATATCGATCGCATGACAATTTGACTGGGGACGATCCACCAGATGGGGGAGCTGCGAGTTAGATGCTTACTCAGCAACGATTTGAGCAATTTCTGCTCAAATTTCTCGATCGATCTAAATGGCTATTTGGATAACTATTTTTTATTCCGCAGTCGGTAGGTGATGCGACCTTTGCTCAGATCGTAAGGGGTTAGCTCGACCTTGACGCGATCGCCCTGAAGAATTTTAATATAGTTGCGACGAATTTTACCGGAAATATGGGCTAGAACGTTAAACCCATTATCTAGATCGACTCGAAACATGGCATTAGGCAAGGCTGCTGTCACCGTGCCTTCAATTTCAATCAAATCTTGTTTAGACAAGTAATATTTACCTCAAATACGATAT